>CALALM010000030.1 GCA_937925565.1 uncultured Centipeda sp. | reverse complement strand
CTGCAGGCGGCTGCGTCTGCGCGATACTGAGGAGCAAGTCAAAAGCAGAAAAGGAGTAGGGGGTTGAAATGCACGAGGCCTTATGCTACAATACACGCGAGACATGAACAGCAATGTTCAAATGAATATCGGGCTGCCCTCTATTGGCGGCTTGTTTTTTTGAATTGTGTCTCGTAAAAGATGCCCACAGCAACCGCGACTGTCTCAGAAACAGTGCGGGGAACCTGCCCCGCGAGGCATCTTGTCAGAATATGTCCGCAGACCTCTGCGATGAATGAATGTGTCCGGTACGGTGCATCTGCATATCGTACCGGGCATTTTGCGCGAAGGAGGAAAAACGATGCTGAATTTACTCAAAGACGAAAGCAACCGCAGCTACATGCTGACGGAGAACGGAGCAGTCACGTTCGCGAGTTCAGGTTCATTTGCTCTCGACTTCTTCGCGGCGGCGGGCGCACTGCGTGAGGCGGACGAGGCAGAGATCATCGTGCGCTTTACGCGCGCCTTTGCCGAGCACCCGACGTATGCCCTGCGCACACTCTTCTATGCACGTGACGTGCGCGGCGGACTTGGCGAGCGGCGGCTCTTTCGCGTGTTGCTGCGCCACCTTGCTGCTTATGCGCCTGCGGCACTCGTAAAGAATCTGCCCCTTGTTCCAGAGTTTGGACGCTGGGACGATCTGCTCGCCCTCCTTGGAACGCCCGCCGAGAAAGGCGTTCTTCGGCTCGTTCATGAGCAGCTCGCGTCCGACTTGCGTGCAGACGAGGAGGGGGCGATGGTCTCTTTGCTTGCAAAATGGCTGCCGTCCGTCAACACCTCCTCTCGCGCGGCGCGTGCACAGGCACGCAGCCTCGCGAAGCTTCTTGGGATGCGGGAGGCGGAGTACCGCAGAACGCTCGTCCGTCTGCGCCGCCGCATCGCGCTTATTGAGAACGCCCTGCGGACGAAGGACTATTCCTTTGACTACGCAAAGCAGCCATCGAAGGCGATGTTCAAGTACCGTGCGGCATTTCTGCGCAACGATGCGGAGCGCTACGGCGAATTTCTTGGGCGTGTGGAACACGGCGAGGCAGAGCTGCACACAGGGACGCTCTATCCCTATGAGATTATCCGCCCGCTCAGCGCATGGGGCACGCCGGAACTCACACCCGAGGAGGTGCGCACACTCGATGTTACATGGCGTGTGCTGCCCGACTATACGCACGGCGAGAATGCA
>CALALM010000029.1 GCA_937925565.1 uncultured Centipeda sp. | reverse complement strand
AATATCCTTCGCTTTCTGGTGCGTCTCGTAGCAGATCGACTGCGTATCCGTCCCCGCCGTTGTAATGAGGAAGTACAGAGGCTGCATACGCGCATCGCCGGAGCCCTTCGTCATAACGTCGAAAAGCTTGCGGTTCGGCTGCGTGTGCAGCTCGTCAAACACAACGCCGTGGATATTGAAGCCGTGCTTCGTATAAGCTTCTGCCGAGAGTACCTGATAGGTGCTGTTTGTTGGCAGGTATTTCATATGCTTCTGCGAAGCAAGGATTTTCACCCGCTTGTTGAGTGCTGGACACATACGCACCATGTCAGCAGCAACCTTGAACACGATGCTTGCCTGTTGCCGATCAGCAGCACAACCATATACCTCTGCTCCGGCCTCCCCATCGCCACAGCAGAGAAGCAGTGCTATGGCGGCAGCGAGTTCACTTTTTCCCTGTTTCTTCGGAATCTCGATATATGCCGTATTGAACTGCCGATACCCATTCGGCTTTAGGATGCCGAAGATGTCTCGGATAATGCGCTCCTGCCAATCAATGAGCTCGAAAGGCTTTCCTGCCCACGTCCCCTTCGTGTGACACAGACACTCGATGAAGCCCACGGCGTAGTCCGCAGCGGCTTGGTCGTAGTGTGCGTCCTCTGCCATGAACTTTGTCGGTTTGTAGTCCGTCAATTTCCGCAAAGAGTCACCTCCCTACTTTTGCATGCGCGTCCGCAGTAATCTCTCCATAGGATCTTCCTGCGCCGAGCCGCTGAAGTTTGTCGTGCAGTTTTGCTTTACAATGTCAAAGATCTCATACCAAAGCAGATTGGATTGCTTCTGGAACGAAAGTGCCATCTGTACAAACGGACTTGCAATCGTGCCGCCCGTGGTCGGATGCTTGCCGAGCAGACCGTATTGACTCACAGCCTCCTCGCATTGGATATAGCGAGCGAATGACTGTGCATAGCTCTCGATGAGCCGAGGACTTACAAGACGTTCACACCCGCGCTCCTTGAGCCACTGCCACGTTTCACGAAAAATATTGTCTGCACCGAGCGTCTTTCCATCCTTCTGACATGCCGACAGATATGCACTTGGACGTGGCATGTCAGTGCCGCATAGATCTGCCGCCTTCATGCCGTCAGCACTGCCGAGATCCACTCCCGGAAATTCCAAAACATTTGCCGTCTGCCCCGGCGCGACCCTATCCGACATTGTTTGCGGCTTTTTCCCGGCGCGGGGGCGTCTGCCGCCACGATTCGTACCGTCCCGCGCCATCTTCTCACCCCATTTTTTAATACCCCGTTTGATTCACCATTTTTTCACGTATGCCCCAGTCCCGGTCGCGCAGCAATGCGTTTTTAGAGATTTGACCGCCCCCTAGGGGTCTATCGGTCGCCCGTGCCGCGTCGGTGAATCCGTTCATGGCATGACGCGCAAAGCGACATCAAGTTGTCCTCATCATGTGTGCCGCCATCGGCGAGAGGTCTGATATGATGCACGAGTGTTGCGAGAACATAGCGCTCCTGTTCTTTGCATTTCTCACAGAGCGGATGCCCTGCCAAGTGTCGGTCACGAATCCTACGCCACGTGCTACCGTATCTCGCGTGCTGATCGTAGCCGCGCGTGAAGTGATCGTAGTGCCGCTGCATTGTTTTCTCGTGCATCTCGCAATAACAGCTTTTTCTGTCCGTAAGATTCGGACAGCCCGACATGCGGCATGGTCGTTTCGGCTTTCTCGGCATCTGCACCACCTCCCTTCTTACCGTTTTCATCGCATACAAAAAGAGCACCGCCGTAGCTGTGCCCCTTGCTTTTTCCAGTTTATACTATATCACAGAAATAATGTGAAAATCTATGAAAACTTTCCAACAACAGCGAAACTTTGCAGTGCTTTACCATGCAGCCCCAGTACATTTCGATAGGTATATCCCATGCTGACCGCCACTTGCTCCCATGACTGCCCGTATAAATACCTCCCCAGCAATATTGCTCTATATCGCCCGTCAGGTATCTGCTCAATCTGAACTCTTGCCTCTTTCCGTAACGCAATCAAACAATTCCATTGAAAGTTGATCTCCTCCGCGTACTTCTCCAACATTATGATCGCATCAGAAAGATCGCCAATCTTGCCTCCACTGACCTTATTCGCATCATACTGGATCGCTTTCAGATGCAAGATATCGTCTTTTGCCTGCTCGTACTCCTGTTCAAGCAGTTTCAGATCCCGCTCTATATCACGGACACGCCAGAGGTATGCCCTTACTTGTTTGATTTCGACCATTCTGCTCCCCTTGTTTCCTCATGTCCATGCGCACCAAAAGAGCGGTGATACGCCACTCTTTTCCTTATATCGCTTGTTTCACACCTCGCTCCAAAAGAGCCTTTTGCAGCCGATCTCGAAAAAGCCGCTGCACATCTCGGTCAATCGGATGGATATCCTTATTCCACTCCCAATGCGCCTCAATCTCGCCGATCATGTCCCACAGTTGCCAATTCTCGAACTCATTCACGCGCCGCAGGACGAGATCGGACACGAGAGACAGCGCATAAGATTGTCTTGGTAGAGCATACCGAAATGCAAAGAAATATAACGTCTGCTCATCCGATGTCATCTTACTCCTCCTCAGTCGCTCTCCCAACAACTTTATCTACAATTCTCTCAACCAACGCGTTGATTAGATGTTTCGGGTAGAACTCATGATATGGGACTTCCCGATTGTCGCAGAACTCCACATGCGGGTTTTTCTTGTCGAACCAGAACATTCGGGAGCCACAGCAAGCGTCAAGTATCTGCTTCATTGCTCACCAACTCCGGATTTTCGTAGACGTTGCCGACCACTTCGCACATTGACAGTATCTCTCTACTTGCATGTCCCCACATACGACTCCCACTGATAGACTCTCTGACAAACGCACAGCATGATTCATTCCATCGGACTATAAAATCCTTTCCCGAATCACCAAACCAATCATATGGAAAATGAATGATATCTCCATCGTAAATCTCGACACCATTCTTGTCCTTCGCTCCGATATACTGCATAAGGCACGCGCTGTCTAATGGGATTTTCTTGATCGGATTGTATTGTACTGTTACTGTTTTACGTCGACAGAAATTTATATTCTCGACCGTGTGCATTTTCTTCGTCTGTAGATCCCACGCCCTAAATTTTAACTCACGCATTTTTCGACACCTCCAATACGTCACATTCCATCGCTCGCGCCATCATGCAGCGCATACTTGCGTTGATGATGTGGCTGTCACTCCGATCCCCTGCAAGTCACATCGAGAGATGCCGCAGTGCGCGCGCCGCATGTTCCTCTGCCGGAATATCCCGTCACGTTTCGCCCGGATGCTTTTCTGCGCCTGCTGTCAGCCCTTTGACGACCTCATCTAGCCATTTGAATTCAATGTACCGATACTCATTCGACTCCGCATTCTGCGGGTATTTCTGCTCTGCCATTTTTTTGACCTCCTTCTGGCATTGTACTTATGCAGCACCATCGTACGCAACCATACGCAGAAGACGGATGAGCTGCTGCACATAGCCGTCAAGACAGTGCTTTTCCTCCTCGTACTGCTCATAGTTCAGCCAACCTGTCGCATTATCGCCCGTAATAATTGGCTGCAACACATAGCCCCATCGGTAGTCTCGTACGAGCCTTGTGCCACCTCCGCGTATGTAATAGAGCCGTGCATAGAACTCCTTGTCGATCTCACGCGCCTTGCTCAGTAGCTCAATCCACGCATCCGAATCCTCCGGCGAAAGTTCCACGAACGGATCCACGCATGCATAGTCGGTTGTCTGCTGCTCCTCTCGTTCGAGCATCGCATAGGCACGCTGCTCAATGCGTTCAATCATGGACATATATGGACTTGTGTCTGACATTTTCGGCTGCGTCTGTGTTTTTGGCTTCACATGTTCGAAATAGCCCATAAAATCACCTCCGAATGAACTAGGGTTCCCGCAAAAACAGCAGGGTTCCCGCGCCGGTTCCCGCGCTTTTTTGGCATTTGTGGGAACCGCACTTTCCTTAGAGCCACAAGGCTTTAGGGGCAAAGGTTCCCACAGTTCCCACAAATTTTGAAATACATATATATACTTTTTTACCCCCCTCCCCCTTACCCTATATTTATAACCAAGGTAAGGGTGGTATGGGAGTATATATATATTATGTGGGAACTGTGGGAACTCTCTCTTATATATACGCTTAGCCCTTGAAATTACTGGATTTTTGCGGTTCCCACAACGGTTCCCACAGAGTTCCCATAGTTCCCGCAAATTCATAAAAGACGCTCCATTTCCTGTGGAATCTGAATCACATGAATCTTCGTCCCGCTATAACTGACCCGCTTTGTAAATCGACGCTTGCCTTTTTCGGGCGTCGAACAAATCAGCCCGCCCTCGACAAACTCCTTGAGAAACTTATTGGACGAAAAGCCTGCATCATCGAGTGCTGCACGCAGATACATCGGATAGACATTGATACAGCCATCACGGATGAAGCCGTATTCCGGTGAGAGTTTGGCACGTGACTCATAGCCGCTGTCGTTGCTGAAATGCTGCCAATTACTGACAATCCACGCCTCTACAAAGTCCCACGCGCGCCGCGTATCGGAGATTTCACGCTTTGTTGGTTGCTCTCCCAGGATAACAGCTGCCATATCATAGGCACCCTGCTGTGCCGCCTCGGGCATTTCATCAAACAGCCACATGCTCACAAGCATATCTGCAATACAAACCGTTGCCACATTATCAATATGCGGCTCGAAATGCTCGGGATAGTCTATGTGCAGCCGTTCAATGAGTGCCTGACGCGCTGCCATGATTTCAGCATATTCCGTTTCCGCCTCCTGCAGCAGGCGCTCCATAAAAGCCCTGCCCGCCGTGCCATGCCGCTCCTCGTCGATGGCATAGACCATCTTCGCCGTTTCCTCCGGCAGTACCGGATAGGTGTTCAATTCGATCAGTCGCGTCTTGACGCCCTGAATGCTCGACTCTTTCGACAAGGGTTCTTCGCCCGACGCCATTGCGATCGTGCGCCACGTCGCCATCTTTCGGATGCCGGACTTGCTCGCGCGCACCTTGCCATGACCGCCCTCAAGCATATAGACAAGGCTCTCAAGCGCCTCCTGCTTGTTGCTCCCCATCATGACCTGACGCTCATTGATGACGAGCGGGAAATCATTGCTGTACTCGGCAGCGCGTTCAAGTCCGTTCGTTGTCCCATAGAACGACTTCATCAGCCGCGTCGGATTTCCCCAGACCGTGAGCGCAAATCGCTGCGCCGCCGTCTTGCCGCCGCCCGACGTCCCCCAGAAATAAATCATAAAATTGCGGTTCTTGCAGATGTGCAACAGCGGAGTCGCAAACGCAGCTGCCAATACAAAACGCGCAAAAGTGTGTTTACGTATCTCCTGCGCCGCCTCCTGCCACTCTGCGAGCGTCCCACGCTGCGTAAAGGCGGCGGCAAGCTCTCCGTCGTCGTCCATGTCGACGCGGTATCTGCTCGATGACGGGATCACAAACTCACTCAGCCCATATGGCCGCCAGCCGATCTTGGAGACGGCATGAACAAGCGGAATATTCGGATTCGCCGCCTCAAGGGCTTGGAGGTATTTCACCAGATACTTTGCCGACTCACTCGAAGTGTTCAGCCCGCGATCCGTGAGCGCGATGATGCCGCGCGCAGAGAATACCTCCGAACGTTTGCAGACCACATGCACCCAATGATCATAGTAGCGGAAGGAAAGCTGCACTTTCTCCGTCTGCGTATCGACATTGTACTGCTTTTCCGAGATGATGACGGGCGTACCTGCAGCAAGCCGCGCCACCTGCCCCATCTCCGTCATGCGCACCTCATAGACGCCATCGGCGCCGTAGGAGAAGTTCGCGGGGAGCGCAAGATCGAGCGGCGTATCCGGGACAAATGAGCGCGTGGTGATATCGCCGAGCTTTTGCCCCGCCTCGAGTGCGCGCCCCTCCACGACCGAAAGCCCCGCCTGTGACGCCTGCACGCGTTTTACCTCGCGCTGCAGGTCGTTCAGATTGACATTCCCCTTGCACCGCTCCTTAAAGCGTGCGTATTCCAGCCCGTTTTCCTTCTTGACGAGCGCAAGCGCGCCGATCGTCTCCTCATTCAGTGTATTCTCCGCATTCGGCAGCGCGATCTGCCGGAGCTTTGCGATTGCCTGCGGCACCTTGCCGAGCGACCACGCGCAGGGCGACTTGATGCCGGGACAATCCGCGCAGCCTTTGAAGCCAAGTTCTGACTGAATGTGTACACACGTCTGCGGCGTGCACTCGTTTAGATAATGCGCGAGCTTCTTGAGGGTATCCTCTTCGTTGTACTTCGTGCCGAGCCATTCCTGGACGAGCGGCAGAATGATCTCCTCGCCGCCAACACCGCGCATGAGATTCGTGCACGCTGCCTTCCAGACGGGTTCCGGCAGTGTCTTATAGTTCTGCTGAAAGTGCTGGAGAAACGTACAGTTCGCGAGCATCAGCTGTGCATCGCCGTCCGTCGGGCGGCGCTCAAAGGTCTCCGTGCGCTCTGTCCTGTTGACCGTCTCCACGGGCGGCAGCACATCGAAGTCCTCGGCATTGTAGCGCAGCTCCTCGGAATACTCCGCGACCACGCAGGACACCGCCCCGCCGCCCTTGCGGTTTAGCGTCCCAGGGACGCGCAGCACACGGCAGAGATCGGGGACGCTGTCCACATGCCAGCCATAGATGGCGGCACGCGCACGCACAGCGCCCTGCAGACGGCGCAATAGATCCTCGGCGGCGCTACGCTCTTCCTCCGTGCGCGTGTCGAGCAGTTCGCGAAAAATATAGTATGCATGGATCCCATGCCCGCTGTGTACGACGATCGACGGGTCAAGCATCTCCGGCAGAAGTGCCCGCGCCGCTGTATAGTCCGGCGGCAGGGACTTCGCTGCATGAGCGTCACCTGCGATATCGATGTCCACCCAGAGCGCAGGGATCGCGATAATGTCCGCGCTCTTCGCCCGCTCATGCGCCTTGAACAGGCGCTCAGACAGCCCAACAGAGAAATACACATCCTTGCCCGCGTCCCCTGTATTTCGCGCCGCCTGCGCGATCTTAGCGTGCGCAGCGGTGGCAAACACTTGCGTCCGCTTATCTGGCAGCGTCCAGAGATAGGTATGCCCCTCGCTCTCCTCCGGATAGAGCGCGCGGAAAAATTCTATGGTGTCAATGACACTCACCTCGTTTCAACCCGCCCAAGGCTATAAACGCTGCAGCAGAGCCGCCGCCTCCTCGGCGGAGCGTGCCACACCGCCGATCGCACCCGCCGATTGCAGGAATGCGTGCATCTCCTTCTGTGCCTTGCTCGTGCGCCCGCCGGGTTTTTTGACCTCGAGGAAGACAAAGACGGCGATCTTTTTGCCGATCATCTCGGGCGTTACCTCGATGGTTCGGAATCCGAAGAGGTCCGGAAATCCGACGGGCAGACCGCTCTGAAACCGCCGCGCACCATCAATTACAACACGATCCGGTATCCAATTCATCCTTCGACAAATCCCCGTCCATGCCTCGCCGACGTTCGCGCGAAAGAGTGTCGCCGTCTGCTTTGCGCCGATCGCGACGCGAATCTCGTTTTGAATGTCATGCTCTGATTTCTTCATGCGTTATCCTCTCAGTCGTTTCAGGTCTGCCATGCGCGACACCCAGCGCAGCGAGTAGCCGCGCTTTAAGGCGATTGCCGTAAGGTCTGCAACGCTGCGTGCCATGCCGACCTCCTGCCGCTTCTTTCGCTTGATTTCCTCGATCTTCGTGAGTGTACCGTCCCTCTCAGTGTATTTGCGCTCCTCCGGCGCAGCAGCAAAAGCATGCCCGCAGGGACACACACGCGCCGTACTTGGAACGGCGGTATAACAGGCGGGGCATACCTTAATAGATGAACTGCGCGGCTTCTTTTTCCTCGTTTCAAGCGTCCATGCGCGCTCCTCATCCGGCATACCGTGCTGGAACACATTGCCCACATGATCGATAATGACCGCACGCTTATCGGGATTTGCAGGATCGGGACGCAGCGGCCGCATACTCTGTTGGATATAGAGCGTCAGTGATGCCGTAGGGCGAGCAAGAATCACTGCCTCCATCGCCGGAACGTCAAAGCCCTCTCCGAGGAGCTCCGCGTTGCATAGAATCCGAATCTTGCCGAGGCGAAAATCTTCGACGGTACGCGTACGGACGGTCTTGTGCGTCTCTCCGTCAATGTGTACGGCAGAAATGCCCACTGCGCGGAACGACGCTGCGACATGTTCACTATGCGCGCGGTTGATGCAGTAACAGATCGCACGCCGCCCTGCTGCGAGATTCTGATAGTTTTTCACAATGTCGCCGATCACATCCGCATCATCCATCTGATGGATGAGATCGCCCTTGACGTACTCGCCGAAGCGCACGTGCGCCGCAGCGGGGTCGAACTTCGAGGGCGGTGCGTAGTAGTCGTACGGCGTCAGATTGCCGGCGGCAATGAGTTCTGCGGCGGTTGGTCCGAGCACAAGCGACTGGAAAATCTCACCGAGCCCCTGCCCGCCGATCCGCTCCGGCGTCGCCGTCACGCCGAGCACATAGGCAGCGGCGAAATGCTCCAAAATCCTGCGGTATGTATTGGCAACGATATGATGACACTCATCGCAGATCAAAAGATCGGGCGGCTGCACCTCGTGCAGACGATGAATGAGCGTCTGCACCGAGGCGATCTGCACAGGCAAATCATATTCCTTCGCTGCTCCTGCAGCAATAAGACCATGCTGAATGCCCATTGCCGTGAACGTCGCAGACGTCTGCTCGATGAGTTCCTGCCGATGCACCATGAAAATAGCGCGCCGCCCCGAAAGAGCCGTGCCGCGCGCCATCCATGCCGTCATAATCGTCTTGCCCGCGCCGCAGGGAGCCACAGCGCACACACGCCGCCGCCCCTCGGAGAACTCATACCCGATGTCATCAATCAGCTGTTGTTGGTATGGTCTGAGGCTGATATCCATAGCGTTTTAGTATGGAGCCGCTGCGTAGTTCTGCGCAGGTGCGGGCTGCGCAGGAGCACCGTATGCAAGTCTCTGCTGCGGTTGTCCCCCGTATGCGGGCGGTGCCCACGGTACCGCACCCGTCTGCATCGGCGGCGGGATCTGCGGCGCATACCCTGCAGGTACTACCTGCGCGGGAGGCACCTGCGGCGGCGGTGCCTGTGCCGGTGCCGCGCCCTGCTGACGTGCCGCCGACTCTGCCTGTGTATCTACAAAGTCAAAGCCGCTCATCGTGACCGTGATCCCTGCGTGCGGCTGACCGTCATTCTTGCCGACCCACGCATTTGCGTCGAAGATGTCGCCGTGGATCACAATGCGGCTACCCTTGCCGAAATACTTTATGATCGTATCGCCCTGCTTGCCGAACGCCGACACATCGATAAAGAGCGTCTTCGCCTTGCCGTCCTGCCCCTTTGACTGCACCTGCGTTGCGACCGTGAACGTCGTGTAGCTCGTGCCCGCCTGGTTCGTCTTGACCTCGGGTGCCTTGGTCAGTCGACCAAAAAATGATACATTCATTGGAATACTCCTTTCTTATTGGAACGGGTAGCCGTCATCAAACAGCCGCCCCGCATAGCCCGGTGTTCCCTTGCGCGACTCCGTGATGCAGAACTCGATCTGCTCCTGCAAGACCTTCTGAAAGAACGCGGGCGTCTGTGATGTATTCATATTGAGTGCCCGCGTGGCAAGATAGTTTTCGATATTCGCCGTGTCCCATCCCATGAACTGCCAGAGACGGACAAGCTCCTCACGCGCCGGTTTATTGATATCGCAGCGGAACGCGCGGCCGCTTGGTGATTCTGTCGTGGATGCGGGTACGGCGGGTGCAACGGGATCCTTGCCCGTCACCGCCTCGATCTTGTCCGACTCCACAATCTCAAACATAGCAATGTAGAGATAACGCCTGAGATACGTCTGCACTGCTCCGAGATTCTGCACCGGATGGCACGCCTTAAGCTGCGCCGTCGACATCGGCGTCGTAATCTCCACCTTCGCGTCCGGCTTTTCGCAGTCATAGACCGTGAGCGTCGCCACATCCGATGTGAACGAAATGACGGGGAAAATCTTGCATTCCTCACACAGCGCCATAATGCGCGGCAGAAAATCCCCCAGCTCATAGTAGGTATACCCCGCATACTCGTTCTTCTTCCCCTTCTTCAGACCGTCCTGCGCGAGCTTCACGCGGACGGTCTGGATCTTCTCGAAAATGTTCATCGAATACGAAGACTCCTCCCCTGCTCGAGATGCGCGCCCGGCACTTCCTCACCTGCCTTCAGCGCCGTCTTGACCGCATCCTTGTCCACCTCATAGCGCGCGGGTACGAGCGTCAGATAGCAGATTGGAATCTGCTCCGCGTCCGTCACCTTCAGCGACGGCGGGTTATTCTGAACAGCCATCGTGCCGCGCATCGTCTCCACCTTGGACTTGCCCATCGCGTCAAGGTTCCGCTGATACCACTCCTTGACGGAGCGGATGCGGTTGTCGATGACCCGCTGCCGCTCCGTGAGGCGCTGCGCCTCCGTCTTCATGCCGTCGCGCAGATTCTCGAGGCTGCGGATCAGCCCGATGCCGTTCTCGCATTTGACCGTGATATCCGCCTCGATTGCCTGCAGGCACTCCTCGAGAACCGTGAGATCCATCGTCTCGTCAAGTACCAGATCCATGACGCCGTTGAATGCGTCGCCCAGGTCATACAGTGTCCTTGCCATGTCGTCCTCCTTATGCCGGCACGATTGCCTTCAAGATCATCCGCAGCTCGCGGATCAGCTCGATCAGCTGCGGGATTGTCGTCTCAGGGTCATGGATGCGGTCAAGACACGCATCCGCCGCCTGACGGTAGGCATCCTGTTTGTAGTCGTGGATCGGGCTGTTGTCATCCTCCTCGCGATAGGGGCGCAACACCTGCACCCCGTCGACGGGATCCACATCAATGAAGCCGCGCCGCTTCAGGCGGTGCTTGTAGCGGCTCACCTGCCGGCGCTCCCAGTCAAGCGCCTCCATCACATCGTCCGCCGAGGCCTTCGGGTGCTCGATGAAGAAATTGTAAAGCTTCTCGCAATTTGTCATGTTCAAATCTCCCATTCTGTGCTACAATAAGCACGTAGAGTTTTTCGCATCGCTCGTAGTGGTTGCCGCCGCTGCGGGCATTTTTTTGCGTGTGCGCGTCCTTGAGATACCGTATTTCAGCATCGCTGTCTCCTCGCGCGTCGGTAGTATCGTGGTGCATCCGTCGCACTCCGTTCGTGTGTAGGTGAGACAGCTATACCCCGGGCGATTCATGCCCGAGCCTCCTTGTTCAGCTTCTCGGCGAGTGCCATCGCCTCAGCCTCATCGTGCAGCAGTCCACCCGCATACTCGCGGTTGCCGCTGTGATCGACCTTCCGCATATCCTTGATGCGGTAGACCTGATAGACCTTCTTGCCGCAGAGGTACATACTTGAGATTTTCCACTCACTCTTCACTGCGTATCTCCTTTCTTAAAAATTAACTGGTTGCCATGTCTCCACGGATGGTCGACATTAGATTGCTGCGCATTCGCTTTTTTCAGGTTCTCCCTCAAGATATCGCAATGCGTTGCGCAGAGCTTTTTTCCCGGTACAACTGGCTCGTTGCACAGGCGGCAGAGCCCGTCGGAGAAATCCGTCTTCACGCGGCGATATGCATCGAAGTACCGTTTGTCATAACGGCGTCGTCGCAGAAAACAATCCAGACAAAGCCGTTTTCCTGCAGACGTTTTTTTGCCGCAATCAGTACAGAGCCCCTCTGTCCTGCGCTTTGCATACCGATCTCTCTGCCGCCGACGCATCGCCTCTTTCCGCTCCTCTCTTTTCCGGTAGTAGGCAGTCTGATTTCGAGCCGCCTCTTTCGCAGCGCACTCTTCACATTTTACTTTTTTCGGTGCGGCGTCCTCTTGCCCGCAGCTCACACAGATCCCATGCTCTTTGTACCAATAATAGCGCTCCCGGCGCTGCGCGCAATTCTTCGCTCTCCGCTCCTCCGAGGTCACTGCGATCCCTCCTTCACTTGCTTCCTAGATCTGCATTCCTTCAGGATACTTCGTGGTGAGCGGGCGGTAATCTGGGTCAATCTCCCGCTCCGTCTTTCCGCACTGCGGGCATACCTTGTCGGGAATGACCTTCGCATGGAAATAGGCATCGTCGTATCCCGGCATTTCACACTCGTGCCCGCAATTCTCACAGATAAAAAGTGCTCGAAAATCTCGCCGGTATTGATGCAAAATTTTCTTGATGTGCATATCTCCGTCCTTTCTGTTTATGCCATCGACATAAACTTTCGCACCGGCGGCGCATCATGGATAACGATGTGCTCCTTGCCCTTCAGCATCTCCTCCCAGATCCAGAGCACCAGAGATTCCGCAGCGGCCTGTCCATCCCGCGTCCCTGGGAACTCCGCCAGAACACTGTAGTCCCGCCCATCCCCCTCCGTGTAATACGTACAGACACGATAGCCTTGGATGAACCGTCTGCCCTTCTCCTCATGCGACGACATGTGCTTTACGACCTTCGTGTAAGAGCCGATGGCAGCAATCACGCCGCTCATCGTGAAAAACTTAGTCACGTCACGCCCTCCGCGTCTTTCTGATAAACCCGCATCTCCTTGCGCTTCGCGTACTCAGCAAGGTCACGTTCCGCCTCTTCCTGCGTTTTGCGCC
Source organism: uncultured Centipeda sp. (assembly GCA_937925565.1). Lineage (GTDB taxonomy): Bacteria > Bacillota > Negativicutes > Selenomonadales > Selenomonadaceae > Centipeda. The sequence goes on along the minus strand of CALALM010000029.1, from coordinate 7,875 downwards.
AAGGCAGAGCAGCGACGTTCTTCCAGCCAACATCGTCTGCCCGATTCTTCTGCCACGGCTTATCGGGCTTCCGATAACGCGCCTTCCAGCTGCCGTCAAGCCCCTGTATCACGCGATAGCGCCATCCGCGCGCGTCAATGAATTCCATTACTGACCTCCCGTCTCAAATCCCATCAACTGCACCATGTGCACGGCTTCATCATGCTGACGTTCTGCTGTTTCCCGTGTACGCGCCTCGTTCCAGATTCCCGGATTCTCATTCTCCGCATACACACAGAGATTCGTTGTCCAGCCAGCGTCGCAGGGGAGTTTGTACGTGAGGATTACGCCTTCTACTTCATCACGCCGAAAAACGGTCTTGCGGGATAACCCTTCCATACGCATCTCACGTTCCTTCCTTCACCCAGTAGGTCATTCGCAACTCGTCACCCGGACGGATCAAGCCCTTACGGTTTACAAGCCAAGGGTTGTTCTCGTAGATACTCTCTTTGTATTCAAGGATATATCTACGGCTGCCTGTGTTTTTCTTGATATACTCTTCGGCGATACCCCAAAGAGTGTCGCCATTCTTGACGGTGTAGACCTCTTCAACCAAGACCGCATCCCGTACATCGCCCTGCGCGTGATCGCTTGCCGCTCCCGCACAGATTATCGCTGCGAGAGCGATTGCCGCGCCGGTCACAGCTCTTTTGCTGTTCATGCGACCGCCTCCTTTCGTGCGCTCAGAAGCCCCGTATATTCGGGCAGATCCCGAATGTACTGATCGAGCGTACTCTTTTTCATCTTTCGTTGACCGCTGATCGGATCAATCGTCCAGATCAGCTCACCCTTCCCCATCTTGGCGGATACCGTATCTGGTGTCAGATCCAAACGTCGCGCAATCTCCTCGCGCCCGACGAGCCGGTCTTCCTCCTCCGAAACGGACTGCGGCTCCGGCTCCGGCTGTTGAGTACGGAGCGCATGCAACTCCTCGCGAACAACGATGCGGACAACACTGCGGACAACTTCCGCAAATTCGTCCTTCAATGCGTCGAATGGGTTGTTGCTCGCCATCTTTTCTTTCCTCCTCTCTGTTGTGGCAATTACGCCGCTTTGATTGCTCCTACGCTTGTAAGGATAAAGACCTCCTCGGGGGCGAGGTAGTGGATTCTACGTCGATTCGTTACGGGGTCGATCGACTCGGTGAAGTACCGGTAGTCGTCGCCGCCGCGATCAGAAAAGAGTACGATGTTCTCTCGTGGCTCGGTGAGCATGCCCGCTTCGTTATCCATGTGGAGGTACTTGATCTCGACCTCCTTCGCTCCTACAAGCTGCGCGATGCGGCGAATATCTCCCTTGAAGTTCTGCACGGACGTGATCGCATTGACCTTGAGCCAAAAGCGGCTGTTGTCAAACCTTGCGATGCAGGTGTAGGTGTTGCCCCGTGCGGCAACGACGTTGTTCATGTTCCACTTGAGCTTCATGGCTGATCCTCCTTTGTTTCGGTTGTTGCTCCCTCCCTGCCGTGATACAATCACGATAAGGAGGCGATCAAAATGTACGGAATCGATATTACGTTGACTACCGGAAAAACGATTACAGTTCACGGCTTGACGGAGATTCGAGTACTGGATGAGCAAGAACATCTTGACTCCATCAAGCCAGGACAGTTCTTTGACTTTTTCTGGCTGGCAGTACATAGGTACTCTTTTATTGGCAAGCGGCAGACGTGTATCGTCGATGGTAAGCTGATCTCCTATATCACCTTTTTCTTAGAGTGCTAAAAGCTAACCTCGGTGCAAAGAGTACGGCGAACGCCGTGCTCTTTTTTAGAGAGAATGTTTAATAGGTTAAACATTCTCTCTAAAAAAAATTTGAGGTACAGTCGCGTTTAATGCGGTAGACAACTTTAGAAGCGTATCCGTTGTTGTCGTAGCAATAGTACCGCGCTCAAGACCAATAATGATGGATCTGGAAACATTAGCTTTATCCGCAAGTTTTTGTTGTGTCAACCCCCTCTTCTTACGGTATTCCTTGAGTCTATTGACGCCCCCCATAGTTTCTCCTCCTCCCTTCTTCTTTCAAGAAAAGTTTAGCTTATTAAACAAAAAATGTCAAGTGAGATAAACAAAATCCTTGAAAAAATGTTTATCATACTATACAATAGAGACTAGCGAGGTGATACTAGTGACGCTAGGTGATGTTATAAAAGCATATCGAAAAAGTCATAAGTTAAGCATGGATGAATTTGCGAAACGAAGCGCCTTAAGTAAAGGCTACATATCCATGCTTGAGAAAAACAAAAACCCAAAAACGGGAAAAGCAATCATACCATCCATCCAAACGTTTCAAAGCCTTGCAAAAGCAATGTCTACAAGTGTTGAAGCATTGATGAGATCAGTAGATAAGGGGCAATTAGTTTCCTTGGATTATGGTTCATCTGACGATCTACCTATGCAAACACCTGTTATCAGCCCACCTTCGATGAACGTTTGCACCCCAAAAGAAGCCGATCATCTTAAAAAATACCGCGCACTGGACGAAGATGGGCGTGAGCTCGTAGATGGGCTCCTCGACACTCTGCATGAACAGCGTTCCGCAAAATCCGGCGAATCGTGGAGCGAAACTACTGGCGGCTAATTCAATCAAAAAATCCACACGAAAAAGGAGACCCGTAGCACAAGGAGTTTGACGGCGTTAAATCTCAACGAAAAATAAAGGGATTCGTCAAACACCTTTATCCAATCACGACAAACAACTATGAAAAATTTGGCTTTTTCCTAGTTAGATAATTGTGTGGGAAAAAAACCGCCCACCGTGCTACCAACACGATGAGCGGTGAAGCAGATAGTCTCCGAGGAGATATACCTACTCTCTAGCAAGACAAAGTATATCACACCTTCGGGGATTATTCCACATATGATTTCCGGAGGTGTATTACTATGGCAAAGAAGGCAACGATCCGCACCCGCAAACGAGGTAAGACTTACTCCTATTCCTTTGACGCAGGAAAGAACCCAATGACGGGCAAGCGCAAAGCAATCGAGAAAGGCGGCTATGCGACGGAGCAGGAGGCATATGATGCAGGTGTCGCCGCTTACACAGACTGGAAGTCCGGCAACATCGGCATCACCAGCGAGCGGATCAAGCTGCGCGACTACCTCGCTGCATGGCTTGAGAATGTCATGCGGACGAACGTCTCCCGTGGGACGCATTACGACTATGAGTCCGCGATCCGTGTGCGGATCAATCCGATCCTTGGCGATATTTATGTCCAAGACCTGCGTCCCCGCGATGTCGATTCTTGGATGAAGAGGCTTGCGGAAAAGGGGCTTTCAAAAAACTCATTGTCACTCTCTCGTACGGTTCTTTCAAGCGCGTTGAAATACGCCGTATATCCAGCAGAGATTATTACCTCTAACCCTTGCGCAGGTATCAGCATTCCCCGCTCGGCACCAAAGAAGCTCGTTGAGCGGCGCATCATCACGCCGGAGCAGTTCGCGGCACTCCTCAAGAAATGCCCTATCGGACATAAGTATCACATACTTCTGCGGCTCGCCTACCATACAGGTGCACGTATCGGTGAAGTGCTGGGGCTGACATGGGACGATGTGGATCTCCAAAACAGTACCATCCATATCTGCCGTCAGCTGTCGAGTGCCGGACGCAGATGCCGTATGTTCTTTTCAGTGCCCAAGAGCAGCGCGAGCACGCGCAAGATTTACATTGATGGCGGTCTGGTTAGTGCGCTCCGGCAATGGAAAACGATACAGGCACGAAATGAACTGCGGCTTGGGAATGCCTATCAGATTGTCTATGAGTGTCCCGATCGGCGCGTCTACACTGCGCCAAAAATTGAAGCCGCGCCCGAAGGCATGGTACGCCGCCCACTTGTCTGCTCTGACCGTTTCGGACTCCCCGTATGCTATGCTTCGCTGCGCCGTCTCCTATCTGCGCACGGGCTGAACTCGCACAGTTTTAGGCACACGCATGCGACACGGCTCATTGAAGCCGGAGCGAACCCCATTGATGTCGCCGCCCGTCTCGGTCATGCGGACGTATCTATCACGCAAAATCTTTATGCGCATGATACCGAGGAGATGCAGCGTGAAACTGCCGCCATCTTCGCCCGTTTCGTAGACAAGTGACATGGTAGACAAACGGTAGACAAATCGGTTCTAAATTACGGAAGAACCGCGAAAAATAAAAGGCTTGAAAATACTGTGTAAAAATATGTGAATTTTATAACTTGTCATTGACAATAATCCAATTTGAATCTATAATTTAGATGTTGGGTTATATAATTTTTGATTATACTTTTTAATCAAGGAGAGTGTTCTTTTATGTCAAAGAATCCGGTCAAAATCACTGAGACTGTCCTCCGTGATGGTCACCAGTCACTGTTGGCAACCCGCATGAGAATCTCGGACATGCTTCCGCAGCTTGCTGCACTGGATGCGATTGGCTACAATTCTCTTGAGGCATGGGGCGGTGCTACGTTTGATAGCTGCCTGCGCTTCCTTGATGAGGATCCGTGGGAACGTTTGGATATTTTGAAGAAGAATCTCAAAACGCCGATCCAGATGCTTCTCCGTGGACAGAACTTGCTTGGATATAACCACTACTCCAACGATGTCGTGGAGAAGTTTGTTCAGAAGGCATCCGAACATGGTGTTGGTGTATTCCGTATTTTTGATGCACTCAACGATATCCGCAACCTCAAGGTTGCGATTGACGCGGCACTCAAGTGCCCCGAGAAGCCGCATGTTCAGGGTTGTCTGGTCTATACGATCAGTCCTGTTCACACGAATGAGAGCTTTGTTGAGCTTGCTGTTGAACTTGAAAAGATGGGCTGCCATTCCGTCTGCATTAAGGATATGTCAGGGCTTCTGAAGCCGTATGTGGCAGAAGATCTTGTCAAGAAGCTCAAAGCTGCGGTGAAGATTCCTATTGATCTTCACACGCACTGCACTTCTGGATTCGGTCATGCGACCTATTTGAAGGCGGTCGAAGCTGGTGTTGACATCATTGATACCGCGCTTGCCCCCTTCTCAAGTGACACCTCGCAGCCGTGTACGGAGACGATGGTGGCGATGCTTGAGGGTGAGGAGCGTGATACGGGACTCAACCGTCAGGCGATGACGCCGATCTCGAAGTATTTCCTCGGAGTCAAGCAGGATCTCATCAAGACGTTCAACCTCAAAGGCTATTTCGATGTGAACCCGAACGTGCTGGACTTCCAGATTCCAGGTGGAATGCTTTCCAACCTCGCAAACCAGCTCAAGGAAGCAGGTATGGAGGACAAATATCAGGATCTGCTGGATGAGATGCCGCGTGTTCGCAAAGATGTCGGCTATCCTCCCCTCGTTACGCCGTCCTCGCAGATTGTCGGTACGATGGCGACCTTCAATGTCATGACCGGTGAGCGTTACAAGATGGTTCCGACTGAGTTCAAAGATCTCGCACGCGGCAAGTTCGGCAGGACACCTGTTGAGATCGACCGCAAGTTCTTGACTGACACGCTTGGCATTGCGCCGGAGGACATCATTGAGGACTGCTCAATTGAGGATGCAAAGGCAACGACGTTTGCAGAGTTCAAGGAAGAGCTGAAAGCCAAGGGATATCTCAACCCCTCGGATGAGGACGTTCTCTCCTATGCTCTCTTCCCGCAGGTTGCGGAAGAGTTCTTCCAGAAGCATTATAAGCCGATCACTGCTTACGTAAAAGAGTAAACGTAGTTTGTTTCTAAAAAAGCTAGAGCTCTTTGGATAGAGCCCTAGCTTTTTTCATGAGAAGAATACTGACTTGCCAATAAATTCTCGTAAAATGGAGTTGTTTGGAATGTCGTCTATGGCAGAAATCTCATCGACATATTGGAGGAATCGCAGGATGAGGCGCGCCTCGGTATATCCTTCCTCGCCACAGTTGATCTCTTCCAGAAGCGGTACGGCGTATTTCTTTAAGACACCGATCTCATAGATCAGTGCGGAATTGAAGAGCACATCCGCATCCTCTTGGAACGGGAAGATGTATTTCTCCTCTCCTGCCCTGACATCCGGCCATTGTCGAATGCTCTTAAGTGCCTTTGCCCCGCGAAATTGATAATCCCGTACGAGTCTGCGTAAAAAGCGCACTTCTGTTGTTGGTATTCTGTTGTGTGCATCGATATTGAGCTGCGTTAAAGCACTGATATAAATTTTGTACTTATTGATGCGGGGAATATCCTTTGTCAGATATTCGTTCAATCCATGAATTCCCTCGATAATAATTGGCTGATTATCTTGAATGGAGAGAAAGGCGTCATCCTTCCACTCTCTCATCCCCGTGATAAAATTATACCGTGGGATTTGGACTTTCTGACCGGAAAGGAGACCAATCATATCCTGATTAAAGAGTTTTGTATCCAATGCATCAATGGATTCGTAATCATACTGCCCCTTTTTATTCAGCGGGGTATCCTCACGGTTAAGGAAATAATCATCCAGAGAGATCATTACCGGGCGAAGTCCATTGACACGCAGTTGTATCCGCAGTCGTTGAGCGAAGGAGGTCTTCCCGGACGAGGACGGCCCCGCAATCAGGATCAGTCGGATATGCTCCCGATGAGAAGAAATATGATCGGCAATTTGTGCAATTCGCTTTTCTTGTAAGGCTTCCGAAATGCGGATAAGCTCCCCCATTGTATTTTCTTTGTTAATTCGATTGAGATCAGATATAAAGCGACATCCCAAAATATCTGCCCATGCTTTCGATTCTGTTAGGATTGAGCCAAATTTAGGCTGGTTGATGCGCTCTCTGACTCGCCCATTTGTCATTTCATCCGGCGTACGGATCAATACACCGTCCGGTTCACAGTCGAGTTCAAAAAGACCAAGTTCTTTTGTTTCATATAGCATTGGTCCATATAGATAGTCCGAATACTCCGCGCAGGTATATATGCTGATAAGAGGCTTGGATAGCGCGGAGAGGAGATTTACTTTTCCATTGCGCCCCAATTTTTGAAAGAGATCGATCGCATCCTGACGAGGAATATAATGTTTGACAATAGGTAGGTTTAATGCAATCATCTTCCGCATTTGGCAATCTATTTCTTGGATAAAGGATGCGTCAATCGTACGATTTGGAAGTTTGATTTCGCAGTAGAGTCCCTTATTGACCGTGAATTTTGCAATAACTTCAGCATTTTTCTCTATTTGGTTCAGTGATGTAATGAGAAGAAATAGTACGGAGCGTCGATAGATCATCCATCCTTGTGAGGAATTGATTTCAACAAATTCGATGGTATCACTGTCAGAGACCGGCGTCTGGATATCGCGTATTTCCCCGTTGATTTTTGCTGCGACAATCAGGCTGGAATAGGAACTTTGAGCCTCTTTTGCCTTCATAATCAGGTTATTGTTCATAAAGAATCCCTTTCTTTTCTCTATATAAAAATCCTGCTCATAATAGTGAGCAGGATTTTTCAAATGCACATTAAATAAATAGCGTCACTAATTTATAAGTAAGTGCACCCATTACCGCTGTGCAAGGAATCGTCATCACCCATGCAACAACCATCTGTTGCGCAACCCCCCAGCGAACTGCATTGATGCGTTTTGCTGCACCGACACCCATGATCGAGCCGGAGACCACATGTGTCGTACTCACGGGGAGATGTAAGAGCGTTGCACCAAATATAATGATGGAGGAATTCAGATCTGCCGCAAATCCGGAAATCGGCTGGAGCTTGAATATCTTTCCACCGATCGTCTTGATGATACGCCAGCCACCGACAGCCGTTCCACAAGCCATAGCAGTCGCTGCGAGCACCTTGACATAGGTTGGAACCTCAAATACATCAATATATCCACCGGCAAGCAGGGCTAGCGTCATAATACCCATAGATTTTTGTGCGTC
>CALALM010000028.1 GCA_937925565.1 uncultured Centipeda sp. | reverse complement strand
CACGGGGCGCGTGGATTGAAACTGTCGAGGAGCCACGGGTTAAGCTCCTCCATCCCCGACTTGTATTCGAGGATATACCGGCGCGTGCCGGTGTTCTTGGCGAGATACTCCTCTGCGATGCCCCAGAGCGTGTCGCCGGGGCGGACGACATAGGTCTCCTCGACAAGGACGGTGTTCTTGCCGTCGTCCCACGGGTTCACCGCGCCCGAAAAGAGTGCCGCCGCCGCGATGAATGCCCCACCGATCAGAATCGGCTGCCAGAACTCACGCATCTCCTTCACCATCCTTCCGCAATCTGTTTGCGCGGACGACCGCGCCGCCGTGTCATCTGCATCTGCTCTGCATTCTCCACCATCGTCGCCGCCCGCTTGAGATCGCGGTGCGATGTTGCTACGTCCTCAAGCCACTTGAGGAGCGGCTTTCGTGCCACCTTGATAACCCGCCCCACCCAGAAGGCAGGGAAGTCGTTCAGGTCGTTCTTCGATGCGTTCGCCAATGCCCGCACCAGATTTTCATGAACGCCCATATAGGATGCCGTTTCCTCAATGGTGAGTGCTGCTTTCTCCCATACGGGGATCTCTTTTGTTGCCATTCTCTCACCTCCTCACGCCGTTGTTCTGCGGCTCACGCCGTCTTGTCCTTCTGCTCGCGGTACTTGCGAACGTAGTCTAAAATCGCTTGCACAATTAGTCCGTTTTTCGTAAGTCCTGTCGCCTTACTCATATCATGCAGTTTGCTTGACAGTTCCGGTGGAACTCTCACCGTCAGTTTTGTTTTCGTCACCTTGCCGTCACCTCCTGTTTGTAATATATCATGCCGTCACCTTGCCGTCAATATGCCCGACGGTATTTTTTTATGGTATATTACAGATAAGGAGGTGTCATTATGCCGTCACAGCTACCGAAATTTACATTCCGCGTCGATGCCGAAGTTCTCGAAAAACTCCGCTTCATCGCCGACAGCAACTTCCGTACCGTGAACAAAGAACTTGAAATGATTGTCAATCAGCACATCGCCAAGTACGAAAAAGAACACGGTGCTATTCCTCTTTCAGCAAATAAGGACTGACCTCATAGCACCGAAGCCCCAACTCGATGAGGACGAGCAGAAAAGCGTTTTGACTGATACCGAGGTATCCCGCCTTGTCCTTCGTCCGTTGGTTCAAGTCGTCCGACATGCGAAGCGTCAGCTTGCCTCGCGCCCCCTGCTCATGCAGGGGCTTTTCTTTTGCCATGACTTCACCTCCTTACTTGTGCTTCTCAAGGTAAATCTGCATCTCAGCCGCAATCGTCACGAGGTTTCGCACTCCCGCAAGAACCGCCTCCATCTGTGGCACTTCGTCTGCTGTGAGAACCCCATCCCGCGCAATGCTCAGAAGCGCCTTGTCCGCCCCCTTGATCTCCTCAAGCGCATTCAAGCACTTCACCGTAATGCGATCCAACTCACTTGCCTCCGCCCGTGGTACGGTTCTCTGTCCAATCGGGCAACAGTGTGAGCAGTGATAGTTCAGAAGTTCGGGCGCGTGATAGGAGTCCGCCATCAGAAGGACTTCCTCGGGGTACGGGTTCAGCGTCCCGATCTCGATGCGCTGCATCCGCTTGCGGTCGATGCCCGTCTCCTCGCTCGCGCCCTCGCGGCTGCTCATACGCTCATTGCGCTCTGCCGCAGCCATGCGGGCTAAATAGTACCGATTGACCGCTGTTGACGGTGCAATCTTGGTCATGTTCTATCTCCCTCCCTTGCCTTACAATGGACTTGTAAGGATTTCTTACTCGTTCCTCGCTGCGCGTTCCTCACATATGCAACAGACTCAGACAAATAAACGAAACAATCAGAACAGCGCCAATCAACCAGAACAGAAGTATAAGGTGTTTCTTTCGACGGTGCTTCGTGCCCCCTTTGTTTTGACGACGCTCCCACTCCTTAGAGAGAACATATTCCTGTCTTTTCTTGAATGCCGGCGTTTGAACCAGCTGCATTCCGATCGCAACAAACTCCTCTTTGGTCTTTGCATGAACTAACTGGTTTCCCAGTTCGCCGTAATCTTCTTTTAGCAATTAACTCATCTCCTTGCTTTTGAACCTCTCGTTTCGCAATGCGCGGCGAACGGGCTTCGGGGTTGTGTTCAATGTTTCATTCATTATGTTGCTCTCCTTCTTGATTGAATATAACGCAATCCGTTAGTTTATCGTCTAAAAAAATAGCACTGTCAACACCGAGTACCTCCCCAATGCGTCTCATTCGCTCAACGTCAAGGCGAACAGTGCCACTTTCCAAATAACGATACCCCTGTAAACTCATCCCCAACAACTTTGCCAAGTGCGTTTTTGTTACTCCTTTCGCTCGTCGAACGCGTTCGATATTCTGATTGGCTGTCACGTTATCACCTCCTTTTATATAACGTATTTCGTTATAATTATTATACTAACGTAACTCGTTAGTGTCAAGTGGTATATCAAAAACAATCTCAAATCCCGTTGGTTTTATAACTGATACCGTTATTTGTGTTATAATCAACTTGTTACCAAATGGAGGGAGGCGTAAAAGTGGACATTAGCGAGCGGATAAAGTTTTACCGAAGGGAGTGCGGGCTTACACAAAAAGACCTCGGTACACGAATCAACAAATCAGCACAGGTAATATCAAACTGGGAGCGCGGATATACTACCGCAATCAACCAAGATGACATTCTAAATTTAGCCAACGCCTTCAATATCCCAATAGAAAAACTGGTTGATAAAAGCACATCACTTTTTGAACCAGCTACGCAACCAGCCGTTTCCGACGGACTCCCTCTCCTCACACCAAAAGACGAACGTCAAATCTCGCATGATCTGGAAAACATGCTCGATTCTCTCAACGGAGCAGCGGCGATGAGCGATGACCCGGAAGATGAGGAGGATCGCGAGATGCTGAGAGCTGCGCTTCTACACGCCATGACGCTTTCAAAGCGCATGGCAAAGAAGAAGTTTACGCCGAAAAAGTACCGCCACGAGGATTGAGCCATGAGTCCGCGACAGGTTGCTATAGGGATAGCGGAACACTACAACACCAACAATCCGTTTGAGATTGCCCGCGAGCGCAACATCGGGATTCTATACGAACCGATGAAAACGACCTACGGTTTTTATGTTCGTTATCGCAGGTTTCAGAACATCATCTTGAACAACGAATTATCAGAGGGTATGCAGCGTTTTGTCTGTGCGCATGAGCTCGGGCACTCCATTCTCCACGCCGATCTCAACGTCCCAAAACTCACACGCTATACCATGTTTTCGCGGGACAAATCCGAGCGTCAGGCAAACACGTTCGCTGTCGAGCTTCTGTTACCGGATGAGTTGCTGCGCGAGTATGAAGGGTATTCCATCTATCACATTGCGGCTTCCTACGGTGTGCCGGAGGAGTTTGTCGAACTGAAGCGGGCATAAAAAGCCGCCATCGTAGGCGGTAAAAGAAAGGATGCTCTATGGAGATACTGGATTTTGACAGCACAAAAGACACCGCCCTACTGAAAACGATTCAAGACCGATGTTCTGCGCATAAGCTCCAATGGACGAATCACATACTTCTGCGCCTCTTTCAGCGCGGCATATCCATCGACGATGTGACACACGCACTAGAAACGGGTGAAATTATTGAGCGTTATCCCGAGGACTATCCGCATCCAAACTATTTGATTTTCGGTGTAACAGTAAAGAACGCATGGCTTCATGTCGTCTGCGGCATCGGCATCGATGCTCTTCATCTCATCACTGCATATTATCCAGATCCGAACCGTTGGGAATCCGACGGAAAGACACGAAAGGAGAAATCACAATGAGCTGCTTTATGTGCAAAGGCTCTCTTGAGGAGAAAAAAACCACGTTTATGGTCGATCTCGGCGCACATATCATTATCATTAAGGACGTTCCGTCCTTCGTCTGCTCCCAATGCGGCGACACCACCTATAGCGATGAGGTTGCCCGTGTGCTTGAGCAGATTGTCGAATCCCTGCGCCACGCTCCGACGGAAATGTCTGTTGTGAACTATGAGCATCGCCCTGCTGCATAACACACGCCGAAAAAAGGCTGCATTAGCCTTCTCCTCTATCGCCGTCGCAAAACGGGCATAAAAAGCCGCCATCGCGGGCGACTTGCTATCTAATAACTTTTAAGGCATAATAGAGAGAGGAGGAAAACGATGCACCCCATTTATTTTTACCGTGACAAACAGGGGCGGCGTCCCGTAATTGAGTATCTTGATGAACTCGCCGCACGCAAGGACAAAGACAGCCGCATCAAACTCAACAAAATAAATGACTACATCGAAGCGCTGAGCCGCGAAGGGACACGCCTCGGAAAACCATACGTCAAACATATTGGCGGCGACCTGTGGGAACTGCGCCCTCTGCGTGACCGTATCTTCTTTGTCGCGTGGCACGAGGGCAGTTTTGTTCTCCTCCATCATTTCATGAAAAAGACGGTGAAGACCCCGCCGCGGGAAATCGAACAAGCAAAGAGAGAACTCAAAGAACTGCAAGAAGGAGGAACTCACCATGCAGAATAACAGTGCCATCGGCGAATCTTGGGAAGAAGTCCGTAGCCGCATCTTCACACCAGAGGAGATTGCAGAAAGCGACCTGCGCGTCGCACTCATCGGCGAACTCATCCGCGCACGGCAGGAGCGCGGTATCACGCAGAAGCAGCTGGAGGAGATGAGCGGCGTTACGCAGCCCGTCATTGCCCGCCTTGAGCGCGGCACGACCAGTCCCAATATCTCTACGCTGACGAAACTCCTTGCACCACTGGGCAAGAAGCTCGCCATTGTTCCGATGTAAAGGTTGAATGGTTTATCCCCGTCGAATTCGACGGGTTTAGAAATACACCTATGAAAGATCGGCTCTTTTTTCCCAGTTGAACATCCAGGTAGGAAAATATCGCCTTTTCTTCCCAGTTGTAAAGAGATACTTTCCTGCTCAATGATTTGTCATCGCCGACAAATCATCTCCGTTCATCGAACAGCAAGAAAGCGGCGAAACCACTGCATCGGATTCGCCGCTTTCTTGCAAGTCGTAAAAGAACACAGGTTTTATAATTGTTATGGAGGAGCTATCATGCCAACAAAACGCAAAGACGGACGCTATCAGTCGAGCGTGACCGTGGAGAATCCCATCACGGGTGAGCGGGTGAAGCGATACATCTACGCCTACAGTCTGAAGGAGCTCGAAGCCGAGCGACGGCGTGTGCTCGCGGCGAACTTCTCCGATTTCCTCCTCGTAGATACGTTTCACAATTTCGCAGAGACATTCTTGCAGACAAAGCGCGATGTGGACAAGCTCGAAGAATCGACTCTGACAACCTATCGCAGATTTCTGACAAAGTATATCCTCCCCATCATCCCGCCCAACATGAAGATCAATGACGTAAAGCCCGCGCTCATCAAGCGCATCCTCTCGGAGATCAAAAAAGACCGTACGAGACAGGCAGTCTATACACTTCTCCACTCCATCTTCAAAGCGGCAAAATTCGAGCAGACGGTAGAAAACAACCCGATGGAGTTCATCCGCAAACCAAAGCATACGGCGACGGCTGCCGGAATTGTCACGCCCGAGATTTACCACACCATCATGAACGATGTGCAAGGCTCACAGGTTGAGCATCTCTTTAAGTTCGCCTGGGGAACAGGCCTTAGGCGCAGTGAGATCGTCGCACTGCGTTGGTCGGACTTCGATGCGGATGCCGCGCTCGTCCATGTTACAAAAGCACGCAAGAGAGCTGTCGAGGAGTATGAGGGCGCACCCAAGACAGCGTACAGTGTTCGCACGGTTACACTCTCCCCCGCTGCCGTACAGAATCTCCTTGCGTGGAAAAAGAAGCTCGCAGAACAGCTGCTCTCGCAGGGTATTCGTCTAACAAAGGATGCCTATATCTTCCGCTCCCTCAAAGATGTGCGTCAACCCATGACGCTGACTGCCCTGACGCACATCTTCGCCGATCTGAAGGAGAAGCTGAACCTGCCGAAGAACCTGCGTTTTCACTCCTTCCGCCACACGCACGCGACCATGCTTGCAGAGCAAGAGATCAGCGCGAAGAAGATACAGGTGCGCCTCGGGCATTCCTCCGCCGCGTTCACAATGGATCGTTACGTTCACAACACCGTGCAGATGCAGGACGGAATCACGGAAAAAATAGTCAAGTGTGAAGAAAAGTATTCCCCGTGACAGCCAGGCTGTCAAAAAGGCTGTCAAAAATAAAAATAGAACAGAAAAAGGCTTCCAAGCGAAATGCTCGGAAGCCTTGATTTTACTGGCAGAGAGGGTGGGATTCGAACCCACGGTGGCTCATCACCACACTTGATTTCGAGTCAAGCACCTTCGACCACTCGGACACCTCTCCATGCGCTTATGCGACATGACGCATTATAGCACAGTGAGGGGCGCATTGGCAAGGGCTTTTTTCGAAAGTGAGATGACTCATGCATCACTGCTCACAACATCCGTCACACCGCCGCGAGCGCCTCCTCAAGATCAGCAATCAGGTCATCGACGTGCTCGATGCCGATGGATAGGCGCACCGTTCCCTCACCGATGCCGGAGGCGGCAAGCTCGGCTTCGTTCATCTGCGAGTGGGTCGTGGTCGCGGGGTGAATGACGAGGGACTTCACGTCCGCGACGTTTGCGAGGAGGGAGAAGAGTGTCAGCTTGTCGATAAAGCGGAACGCCGCCTCACGCCCGCCCACGATATCAAAGGTAAAGATGGAGATGCCGCCGTGCGGGAAGTACCGCTTGTAGATTTCGTGATCGGGATGGTTGGGCAGGGCGGGATGGTTGACCTTCGCGACCTTCGGGTGCTTTGCAAGGAAGTCCACGATCTTCAGCGCGTTCTCGACGTGACGCTCGACGCGCAGCGACAGCGTCTCAAGCCCGTGAATGAAGTAGAACGCGCTCTGCGGTGCGATTGCCGCGCCCGTGTCGCGCAGGATGAGTGCACGAAGATAGACGACAAATGCGACGGAGCCGAGCGCATCGACGAAGCTCACGCCGTGATAGCTTGGGTTCGGATCGGTGAGGTGCGGGAAGCGTCCCGACGCCTTCCAGTCGAACGTACCACCGTCGACGATCACGCCGCCGAGGCTCGCGCCGTGTCCACCGAGGAACTTCGTCGCCGAGTGCACAACGATGTCCGCGCCGTGCTCGATGGGACGCAGGAGGTACGGCGTTGCAAAGGTGTTGTCGATGACGACGGGCACGCCCTGCGCGTGCGCCGCCTGTGCGACTGCCTCGATATCGATGAGGTCGGCGTTCGGGTTGCCGACGGTCTCGATGAAGACGCACTTCGTATTCGGACGGATCGCGTCCGCAAAGCCCTGTGCGCCCGTCTTCGGATCGACGAAGGTCACGTCGATGCCCCACTCCTTCACTGTGTGCGCGAGGAGGTTGTACGAGCCGCCATAGATGGTCTGCTGCGCGACGATGTGATCGCCCGCATGGGCAAGCCCTTGGAACGTCGCCGTGATCGCCGCCGCCCCCGAGGCAAACGCGAGTGCCGCCGCGCCGCCCTCAAGCGCCGCGATGCGCTTCTCGAACACATCCTGCGTCGGGTTCATGAGCCGCCCGTAGATATAGCCCGGATCCTTGAGTGCGAAGCGGTCGGCGGCGTGCTGCGCATTGTGGAATACATAGGATGTCGTCTGGTAGATCGGCACGGCACGCGCATCCGTCACGGGATCCGCCTGCTCCTGTCCAACGCGTACCTGCAGGGTTTCAAAATGGTATTTTTTCTCGCTCATGGTAAGTCCCCTTTTCCATTTCCGAAAACACATATTTTGTTGATATGAATTATATACAAAACTTATTTTTTGTCAAGAGGAAATTGTCTTCTGATACTTCAGCGGCGAGATTCCCTTGTACTTTCGGAAGGTCTTGATAAAGTAGCTGATGTCGTTGAACCCCGTCGCAAGCGCGATCTCCGTGATGTTCTCATCGCTGTGCGCGAGGCGGATGCACGCCACCTCGATGCGGTAGTAGTTGAGGTAGTCAATGGGGCTGCGGTGCGTGATCTTTTGAAAGAAGCGGCAAAAGTAGTTGGGCGTAAGGCCCGCCGCAGCCGCGAGATCGCCGAGGGTGAGCGGCTGATCGTATGCGTCGTCGATGAGCTGAAAGGTCTTCTTGAGCTGCATGACGCGCCGCCGACTGCTCTCGCGCAGAGCCGCATTCGGTTCGTGGCAGAGTCCGTGCTGCAGCACCACGCCGAGAAAGGCGTAAAGCATGCCCGTCACGATCAGCTCATAGCCCGTCTGCGCCGCCTTCATCGCGGCGAAGAGCATGTCGATGATCTGCGGCACATCGCAGGTCTCGCGCGGGATATGCTTGTTGATGAGCAGCTCATGCTCCAAGACCTTGCGCACGCCCTCGCCCGTGCACTCGCTGCCGTGCAGGAGCTTTTTCATGTCGAAAACGATGCACTCGTAGACGGTCTCCTCATCGAGCGGTGCGCCGCCGTGCACGATGCCGTCGCGGATGAAGATGATATCCCCCGTCTGCGCCTGCACCGTGTCCTCGTTCAGCGCGAGCTTCAGCCCGCCGCGTACGATGTAGACAATCTCATACTCGATGTGCCAGTGATAGGGCATGTGAAAGCGCGGATGATTGCGGTCGACATGATGGAATTCGATTGGAAAATCAAAGCGCCCGCGCGTGCGAAATTCGTTGTATCCCTCGTGTTTCACCGTCTGTCCCCCCTTATTGCAAAAGATAATATCGTCGTATTTTCAGCTAAGATCGTTATATTTTTCACGCTCTCCCATTGATGATAGTACTTCTCAAGATATATTGAGTTTTGCAAAAAGATAAAATCGTACAATTTTTACATAGTATAGCACAAGCGCCGCCCTCCGTTCAACGCTATAATACAGGCATGACAGAAAAAAGTAAATATTCATCAATACGATGAATCACAGGTGAAACGGAGGAAATCATCATGGCAGAAACAAGATGTATCGGCGGCTATCCCGTCATTGGCATTCGTCCGACGATCGACGGGCGGCGCGGGGTTCTCGACGTGCGTGGCGCACTTGAGGAGCAGACGATGGGCATGGCACGCGCAGCGAAGAAGCTCTTCGAGGAGAACCTGCGCTACACAAACGGCGATCCTGTCAAGGTCATCATCGCGGACTCGACCATCGGCCGCGTCCCCGAGGCGGCGGCGTGCGCAGAGCAGTTCCGCCGCGCGGGCGTGGACATCACGCTGACGGTCACGCCGTGCTGGTGCTACGGCTCGGAGACGATGGACATGGATCCGATGACGATCAAGGGAGTCTGGGGCTTCAACGGCACGGAGCGCCCGGGCGCAGTCTACCTCGCCTCCGTCCTCGCGAGCCACGCGCAGAAAGGGCTGCCCGCATTCGGCATCTACGGCCATGACGTGCAGGAGGCAGACGCCGAGGGCATTCCCGCCGACGTTGTGGAAAAGCTGCTCCGCTTCGGCCGCGCTGCCGTTGCCGCCGCCACGATGCGCGGCAAGTCCTACCTCCAGATCGGCGCGATCACCATGGGCATCGGTGGCTCGATTATCAGCCCCGAGTTCTTCGAGGAGTACCTCGGCATGCGCGTCGAATCTGTCGACGAGGTCGAGATCATCCGCCGCATGACGGAGGGAGTCTACGACCCGGAGGAGTACAAGAAGGCACTCGCATGGACGAAGGAGCACTGCAAGGAGGGCTTTGACAAGAACCCCGAATTTGCACGCAAGTCCGACGCCGAAAAGGAAGAGGCGTGGGAATTCGTCGTCAAGATGATGTGCATCATCAAAGACCTCTACAACGGCAACAAGAATCTGCCGAAGGGCTGCGAGGAAGAGGTGCTCGGGCACAATGCGATTGCGGGCGGCTTCCAGGGGCAGCGCCAGTGGACGGACTTCTACCCGAACGGCGACTTTGCCGAGGCACTCATGAACTCCTCGTTCGACTGGAACGGCGCGCGCGAGCCGTACGTCCTCGCCACGGAGAACGACACGCTGAACGGCGTCGCGATGCTCTTCAACAAGCTGCTCACGAACCGCGCCCAGATCTTTGCCGACGTGCGCACCTACTGGAGCCCTGAGGCGGTCAAAAAGGCGACGGGCTACGATCTGGAGGGACGTGCACAGGAAGGCAAGGGCTTCATCCACCTCATCAACTCCGGTGCAGCGTGCCTTGATGCGTGCGGCGAGATCAAGGACGGCGCAGACTCCGTGATCAAGCCGTTCTGGGAGCTCACGGAAAAAGATCAGAAGGCGTGCCTCGATGCGACCGAGTGGTGCCCGGCGGACAACGGCTACTTCCGCGGCGGCGGCTTCTCCTCCCGCTTCCTCACGCGCGGTGAGATGCCCGCGACCATGGTACGCGTCAACCTCGTCAAGGGTCTTGGCCCCGTCTTGCAGCTCGTTGAGGGCTGGACGGTGAATCTGCCCGACGAGGTCTCGGACAAGCTCTGGAAGCGCACGGACTACACCTGGCCGTGCACCTGGTTCACCCCGCGTCTGACGGGTGCGGGCGCATTCCGCTCCGCCTACGATGTGATGAACAACTGGGGCGCGAACCACGGTGCGATCAGCTACGGACACATCGGCGCCGACCTCATCACACTCTGCTCCATCCTGCGCATCCCCGTCTGCATGCACAACGTCGCGGACGTCGATGTCTTCCGCCCCGCCGCGTGGAACGCATTCGGCATGGACGCAGAGGGACAGGACTATCGCGCCTGTGCCGCCTACGGGCCAATGTATAAATAACATCGGAGGCTTCCATGACTACGGAAAAATATGTGCTCTCCTTCGACCTCGGTGCCTCGGGCGGCAGAGCCGTCCTGGGCGCGTACGACGGCAGCCGCATCCGCATGGAGGAACTGCACCGCTTCACAAACGATCCCGTCCACCTTGGACGCACAATGTACTGGGATGTCCTGCGCCTCTTTCACGAGATGAAGCAGGGGCTGCTGAAGGCGCGCGGGCATAACATCGCGAGCATCGGCACAGACACATGGGGAGTGGACTTCGGGCTTTTGGACGCTGACGACTGTCTCCTCGAAAGCCCCGTCCACTACCGCGACCGCCGCACCGTCGGCATGAGCAGCACGGCATTCCAAAAAATTTCACGCGAGGAACTCTACCGCATCACGGGCAATCAGATCATGGAGATCAACACCGTGTTTCAGCTGCTCGCCCTCAGGCAGCAGCGCCCCGAGCTGCTCGCGCGTGCAAAGACGCTGCTGCTCATGCCGGATCTCCTCAACTACTTCCTCTCGGGGGAGAAGAAGACCGAGTACTCCATCGCCAGCACGACACAAATGCTCGATGCGCAGAGGCGTACATGGTCGCGTGAGGTACTCACCGCACTCGACCTGCCCGCGCACATCCTCACGGACATTGTCCCCACGGCGACGCCCATCGGGCGCATGACCGAGGAACTGTCCGCCGAGCTCGGCATGGGCAGACCCCAGATCATCGCCGTCGCGGGGCACGACACCCAGAGCGCAATGGCGGGCGTGCCCACGGGCGAGGAGGACTTCATCTTCCTCTCCTGCGGCACATGGTCGCTCCTCGGCACAGAGCTGCGGGAACCGATCATCAACGAGACCTCCGCCGCGTGCAACATCACGAACGAGGGCGGCTACGGTGCGCGGATCTCCTTCCTCAAGAACCTCATTGGCCTCTGGCTCATTCAGGAGAGCCGCCGTCAGTGGATGCGCGAAGGGCACGAATACGCCTACGGCGAGCTGGAGCAAATGGCGGCGGCAGCCCCCACACAGCGCTCCTTCATCCGCCCCGACGATCCCGCGTTCCTGCCCTCGGGCGATATGCCGCTCCGGATCCGCGCCGCATGTGAGCGCACGGGACAGCCCGTCCCCGAGACCGTCGGCGAAGTCGTCCGCTGCATCGACGAGAGCCTTGCCCTCTCCTACCGCGCGGCACTC
Organism: uncultured Centipeda sp.; assembly: GCA_937925565.1. Lineage (GTDB taxonomy): Bacteria > Bacillota > Negativicutes > Selenomonadales > Selenomonadaceae > Centipeda. Next base: position 8,572 of record CALALM010000028.1, on the reverse strand, counting down.
ACGGAGATCGAGACCTGCACGGGCAAACACTACGACAAGATCCATCTCATCGGCGGTGGCGTCCAGAGCCGGCTCCTCGCCCAGCTCACGGCAGACGCGTGCGGACGCACCGTCCTCGCGGGCCCCATCGAGGCAACCGTCCTCGGCAATATCGCCCTGCAGCTGATTGCGGCGGGCGAGGTCAAGGATCTCGCCGAGGCACGGGCACTCATCCGCACCTCCTCTGACATCACGGCGTACGAGCCGAAGAACACCGACCAATGGGACGCACATTTCGAAAAATGGAAGGGGCTGACCCCATGCTGAAAGGAATCCCGAAAATCATCTCCCCCGCGCTGCTCAAGGTACTCGCCGAGATGGGACACAGCGACCGCATCGTCATCGGCGACGGCAACTTCCCCGCCGAATCGGTCGGTAAGGACTGCATCGTCATCCGCGCCGACGGGCACGGCGTTCCCGAACTCCTTGACGCGATCCTCACACTGTTCCCGCTCGACCCCTACGTCGACAAACCGGTCAGCCTCATGGAGGTCATGCCGGGCGATCCCGTCAAAACACCGATCTGGGACACGTACAAGGAGATCATTGCAAAGCATGACGCGCGCGGCGCGGCAGCCGTCGGCACGATCGAGCGGTTCCGCTTCTACGACGAGGCGCGCACGGCGTACGCCATTGTCACCACGGGCGAATCCGCGCTGTACGCCAACATCATACTGCAAAAGGGTGTCGTCACGGACGCCTGAAAGGTGAGAGAAATGGAAAATATAAAGGAAATCAAAGACGCGATCTGCGATGTCTGTCACAAGATGTGGCAGCTCGGCTGGGTCGCCGCGAACGACGGCAACGTCACCGTCCTCCTGGACGACGACACTCTGCTCGCAACGCCGACCGGCATCAGCAAGAGCTTCATCACGCCGGAGAAACTCGTGCGCATCGACCGCGAGGGCAACATCCTTGAGGCAAACGAGGGCTATCGTCCCTCCTCCGAGATCAAGATGCACCTGCGCTGTTACAAGGATCGCGCAGACGTGCGCTCCGTCGTGCATGCGCATCCGCCCACGGCGACCGGATTTGCCGTCGCGCACATACCGCTTGACCGCTACGACATGATCGAGACCGTCGTCTCGCTCGGCTCCATCCCCATCACCCCGTACGGCACGCCATCCACGTACGAAGTGCCCGAGGCGATTGCGCCCTACATCCAGGAGCACGATGCCGTACTCCTGGAGAACCACGGCGCGCTGACCCTCGGCGCGAACCTCATCGACGCCTACTACAAGATGGAGACACTCGAACTGTTCGCCAAGATCAACCTCACCGCCTACATGCTCGGCGGCCCGAAGGAAATCTCACGCGCGAACATCGACAAGCTCATCGATCTACGCAGCTACTACGGCGTTCAGGGACGCCACCCAGGCTACAAGCACTACGCTGAGGAATAACTGAGATCAAACCGAACAGAGGGTGATTCACATGACCAAAGATACTGCCGCCTTCGCAGCGGACGTGCGCGACGTGGACGATACCCCCGTCGTGCCCCACCAGTACCGCATATACTTCTTCCTGCTCGTCTCCTGCTTTGCACTCTGGGGACTGCTCAACAACATGACGGACAACCTCGTCCCGTCCTTTGCCAAGATCTTTATGATTAAGGCAGTTGACTCCTCCCTCGTGCAGGTCGCATTCTACGGCGCGTATGCCGTCCTCGCACTCCCTGCCGCCTTTATCATCAAGCGCTACTCCTACCGCATGGGTGTCCTCGTCGGACTCGGCTTCTACATGATCGGCGCGTTCGGCTACATCCCGGCGGCGATCCTGCAGAGCTACAACCTCTTCCTCGTCTCCATCTTCATCCTCGCGGGCGGACTCTCCGTCCTTGAGACCACGTGCAACCCGTTCGTCCTCTCCCTCGGCGATGAGTCGACCAGCGTCCGCCGCCTCAACTTTGCACAGGCGTTCAACCCGCTCGGCTCGATGGCAGGGCTGTTCCTCGCGAAATACGTCATCCTCGCGCACCTGAACCCCGCCACCCTCGACGACCGCCTCGCCATGAGCACGGAGGCGCTCACCGCCGTCCGCGACGCCGAACTCTTCTGGGTCTGCGTCCCCTACGTCGGACTCATCCTCATCGCCTTCATTATATGGATGTTCTTCTATCGCAGCACCCTCAGTGACCGCGATGCAGGCGACAGCATGAGCGTCGGTGAGGCAATCCGCCGCCTCGTCGCCCGCCCGCGCTACGCATTCGGCGTCGTCAGCCAGTTCTTCTACGTCGGCGTACAGATCGCCGTCTGGACATGGACGATCAAATACGTCATGGCGAACATGAACCTCATCGAGGCGGAGGCAGCGAACTACTACATTTACTCCATCTTCCTCTTCATCGGCTGCCGCTGGATCTGCACGTGGCTCATGAAGTACATCGTCCCCGCAAAGATGATGGCAGTCTTCGCCCTCGGCGGCATCCTCTGCTGCCTCGGCACCATCTACCTCCCCATTGAGACCTCCATCTACTGCCTCGTCGGCATCTCGGGCTGCATGTCCCTCATGTTCCCCACCATCTACGGCATCGCCCTGCGCGGCCTTGGCCCTGAGGTCAAATTCGGTGCAGCAGGACTCATCATGGCAATCCTCGGCGGCGCGATCATCACCCCGATGATGGGCGCACTCGTCGACGGCGGCACACTCTCCGGACTCGTCAGCGGCTTCACCCCTGATGTCGCCGCCATCCGCAGCGCCTTCTACCTCCCCGTCCTCTGCTTTGCCGTCGTCCTCCTTTACTCGCTTGCATTCCGCAACGTAAAGGATTGAGGATACATATACCCCACCTTCCATATCTCTGCGGCAGAAATTACCGCAGAGATATTTTTTCGCAAAACCATTTAATAATAAGTATTGACAAATAAAATGCACTGGGATATAATAACACACGTAATGAGATATGAAACAGATGCTGCGGCATCTGCAGAACAACAAGGTGAAAGGGGAATTACTATGAACAAGGAAATCACAAATGCACTCAACGGATACATCGCCAACGTCGGTGTCGGCTACATCAAGCTGCACAACCTCCACTGGAACGTGGTCGGCTCGCAGTTCAAGGCGGTGCACGAGTACCTTGAGTCGCTCTACGACGCATTCGCGGACGTGCTCGATGAGAGCGCCGAGATCCTCAAGATCTGCGGTGAGCAGCCGGTCGCGAGCCTCAAGGGCTACCTCGCCATTGCGACGATCAAGGAGCTCGCCGATGAGAAGGTCGATCAGAAGAAGGCACTCCAGCTGACGCTCGCCGACCTCGAACTCCTCCGCGATCAGGCGGCATCGATCCGTGCTCTCGCGGACAAGGATGATGTCTTCGGCATTGCCAACCTCATGGAGGATCACATTGCGAACTACGCAAAGCAGATCTGGTTCCTCCGCTCCATGCTTGCCTAATCCATTTCTCCCGATACATACAGACCGCCGTGCAATGCACGGCGGTCTTTGTTTGCTCCTCCTTCGGTATACAGAATTCTTTACGAAATCAACATATTTTAGGAAGGAAGTCCATTGCCGAGTCAATCGCTTTTGTTCTATAATAAATGTTACAATTCTTTGACAAAAAGATTTGCCGTATTGATTTCGTTTGTACGAAAGGAGCTCTCTATGCGAAAAAGAGTGCTTTCTCTGCGCCGTCTGCCCCTCATCATCGGAGCGACGATCCTCTTGGGCGCGCCCGCAGCCTTTGCCGCCTCGAACAACGCCCCCGCCGCACCCGCACCGCCCCCCGCTTCACATAAGATGCAGGCATCCCCCATGACCGTGGGCAGCGCCGCCCTCTCCCCCGCCGCAGAGGCACAGTTGACGAAGCGTCTGGATGCGATGCTCGGCGATACGGGGACGAAGGTTCCGGGACTCGGCGTTGTGCTCTATCGAAATGGGCAGGAAGTCTACAGTCACTTTGCGGGCAGCCGCCGCTTCCTCACACAGAATCCCGCAGCGGCGGAGCCAATTACACGCGACACGCGCTTTCGCATTGCCTCCGTATCGAAGCAGTTTACCATCTTCACACTGATGCAGCTCGTCGAAGCGGGCAAACTCAGCCTCGATGCGGATGTGAGTGATTACCTGGGCTTTCCCCTGCGCAATCCCGCACACCCAAACACACCGATTACAGTGCGGATGCTTGCAAGCCACACATCCTCGCTGCGCGACGGCAAGGTCTACAGCATCCCGCCCTCGGTCAGCGTGCGCGAGTTTTTCACACCCGAGGGACGCTACTACGAAAACGGCGATCACTTCGCGCCTGCAGAGGAGGCACCCGGCAGCTACTTCTGCTACGCGAACATCAACTATGGTCTCCTTGGCACAATCATCGAGAAGGTCACAGGCGAGCGCTTTGACCGCTACCAGAAGGAACATATCCTGAAGCAGCTGAACACGAAGGCGGACTACGTGCCCGGAAACCTCGCCAAAAAGGACTTTGCGAAGCTCGGCACGATCTATCAAAAGAAGGACGAGAACGGCAGCTGGGACGAGCACGGTCCTTGGTACGGAAAGGCGGACGACTACGGCGGCAAGCAGCCGAAGAAGGAGTCCATCTACCTGCAAAACCCGTACGCCGAGGACATTCAAGGCTGGTTCCCGCTCAAGGGCTATGTCCCCGGCACGAACGCGACAATGCTCTCCCCGCAGGGCGGTCTGCGCATCTCCTACGAGGAACTGACGCACTGCCTCGAGATGCTGATGAACGGCGGCAGCTACCGCGGGCAGCAGATCCTGTCCCCCGCCTCCATCGCCGAGATGCTGCGCCCCCAGTGGCAGTACGATCCGACGCTGAAAAACGGGAGCACGGCGGGCGGCACGCTGCTCTCCTATGGTCTTGGCGAGGTACAAATCGCGGGCGGCAGCACATCGCGCGTCAACCGCACACACGAGATCGATCTCGTCGGCCATAACGGCGAGGCGTTCGGTCTCCTCTCCGGCGTATTCTTCCGCCCGGGGACAAAGGACGGCTTCGTCTACATCATGAACGGCGAAGCTGTTGCCGAGGACGATGATCCGCGCAGCGCAGGCCAGTTCAGCGGCAACTATATCTGGGAGGAGGAGATCATGGACGCGCTGACCGAGGCGCTGCTCTCGAAAAACTAACGGAAACGAAAATGGGGTTGTTGTACGTTGATGTTCGTACAACAACCCCATTTTTACTTGGATGCAGCCGCTGTCATTTCGATTCTGCTCTGTGCTGCGTCTCCTTCATAAAGAACGCAACGACGACGAGCACGGCTTCGAAGGCGACGACGATGATATCGAGTGCCGCCGCATGGCCGAGTGTGCTCGTCAGGAAGCCCATCAAGGGGCCCGAGAAGAACGAGAGGAAGTAGCTCGATGCCCCGACAATGCCCGTTGCGAGACCGATCTGCTGCCGGCTCACGCCGTCCTGTGCAATCGTATAGCCGAGCACGTAGATCGCATGGAGTCCGATGCCCATGACTGCGCCGATGACGTAGAGGAGCGGCGAGTTTTGCGGCATGACGTGGAAGATGAGCAGCGCACAGAGTGCATTGAGCGCAGCGAGGAAGAGCACCGTTGGTCTCCGTCCGAAGCGATCGGCGAAGAAACCCAGGAGGACACCGCTGAGTCCCCCGATGCCATAGATCGCGCCGAAGAACTGCCCCGCCTCCGTCGCACTGAACCCCTTGTACGTCATGAAGAGATACGGCCCCATCGACGCAAATCCCCAATACGGGATAATGTTCAAAATCTGAATCAGCACGGCAAGCCAGACAACTTTATTGAAGCCGACGGTGCGCACCGCCTCGACCAGATGAAGCTGCTTGACATCCTTGGACGTGTCCGTGTACTTTGACTTGAACCCCACGATGAGCAGGAGTCCGAAAACAACCGTCACAGCCCCCATGTGCTGAAGCCCGATGCTCCACTCGCCCGTAGTCTCGAGGCTCCACCCATAGTAGGCAGGGCCGACATATGCGCCGATCGAGTAAAACGTCATCATAAGGCCGTTGAGCATCGCACGCGCTGCGGGGAAGATCGAGCCGGCCACCGAGTACATGACAATGTTCCAGCATCCCTCTGTGACGCCGAACATAAGGCGCCAAAACGCCGCGCTGATGAAGTTCGATGAGGTCGTCACGAGCGCCGTCATGCAGCCGAGGCCGACCATGCTCATGACAAGCAGCCGCTTGCGTCCGAAGCGGTCTGCCAGATAGCCTGCGGGAATGTCAATGAGTGCCTGCCCAAGCGTAAAGATCGTGCTGATCGTACCGAGCTGAACAGCGGTCAGCGAAATGCTCGCCGCAACCGCCTTGAGCCCGACGCCGAACGACAGGCGGTTCGCCGAATAAAAGGCGTAGCCGAGTGCCAGCAGGAACAGCTGAAACCATACGATCTTTGGAATCTCAGAGAATTTCTTTTTCATTGCATCTGCTTCTTTCTGTATGAATTGTTATTGCAAAGCCGGCGGCTTTCCCGCAGCGGGTCACTCCTCCTCCGCACTCTGCATCTTCCTGCGGTCGTGATAGATGTCCGTGATGACGATCTTGATGATGACGATGAAGGGGACGGCGAGGAACATCCCCGCCGCGCCGAGCAGTTCGCCGCCAAAGACGACGCCGAGAATGACGGCGACGGGGTGGAGGTGGAGGCTCTTGCCGACGAGGGCGGGATAGACGACGTTGTGATTCACCTGCGTGAGCGCGACGTAAAAGAGCGCGGTCTGCACGGTCAGCTCCCGCGCCGCCGAGGCGGTCATGATGACGCCGAGCGCCGAGGCGACGGTGGGACCGAGCACGGGGATGAACTCGCTGATGCCGGAGAGCAGGGCAAAGACGGAGGCATACGGGAGTCCCATCAGTTTGAAGTAGGCGAATACGACCAGCCCTGTGATAAAGCACATAACGAGCTGACTGCAAATGTAGACGCGCAGTGCGATGAGAAGCGTATCGAAGAGGCGGAGAACACGCCGCCGCGCAGTGTCCGGAAAGAGATCCGCGAGCCAAAGTTTGATCGTGAGGCCATCCTTCAGGAGGTAGAACGATACGAAAATGATGATGACGAAGTCGATGACCTTCCCGAATGCGACGAGGATGAAGGAGAGTGAGGCACGCAGCAGGTCCGCGCCGACGCTGCGCAGACGGTCGAGGATGTTCACGAACTCGTTTTGAACAAAATCCGTGTCCGAAAGAAAAGGAAGCTGCTGCAGACTCTGACCGATGGTCGGCAGCTCCGCCACGAACCGCTGAAAGGACGGGAGGACGGAACGTGAGATGATGCTCGCGAGTGCGGCGAGCACGAGGATGAACGCAATGATGGCGATTGCCGACGCGACCGCGCGCGGCATCCGTCGCGCCTCCATGAAGTCCACCGCGGGCTTTAGGAGGAGCTGCAGGAGCAACGAGAGGAAGACGATAAATGCAAAATCCTGATAGAACCAGAATGTCGAGAGCAGGATTGTAAAGGTCACGGCGAGGATGATGGACGTGCGGTAGTTGGCAAGATTCATAGCTGCCTCCTTTCTGTATATAATATTGAATTACAACTTGTCCCGATAATTTTCACGCATATGAAAGAATCCGACGATGTAGACGATGCGCTTCTCAATACGATAAATAAGAAGATAGTTATGATGCGGGAGGGCTATCTTCCGATATTCCTTTGCCCGGAGGCAGGTATCACGACATAGCGGAAAGGCTTCCGGCAGATGTTCCAATCGCTCGTAGACGACTGCAACATCATCCAAGACGCTGCGTGCTGCATCGGGATTGCGTAGTGTCTGTGCGATGTACGCAATGCACGTATCGATCTGCTCATTCACATACACCGGAACAATAAGTCTATAGCACATATTTCAGTCTCGTACGAGCAAGTGCCTCGCGTGCGTCATACGTCCGCCTCGCCTCAATATCCTCCTCGGCACGGGCAATCTCGCGGCAGATATGTCCCCGTTCCTGCATGTTTTCGTACGTCTCCATGCTCATAAAGACCATGTCGCCGTAGCCGTTCTTCGTGACGTAGATTGGCTCGTCGCTCGCGTGGCACATCTCCGAGATGCGCGCGGTATCCTTGAGATCCTTGATGGGAATAATCTGTGGCATGATGCACCGCCTTTCTAGAATGGGATAATTATACCATAGTTTATACAGATTCTCCAATACAAAAACGCCCCAACCGATGCTGTTGGGGCGTTTCCATTGCAAATCTTACGCTCCGGGTGTCGGAGCCTTTGCCGTCTGTAGGCGCGCCATGGCGCGCTTGAGGGCGAGGGAGGCACGCTGTTCGTCGATGATGCCGCCCTGTGTATCCGGACTCTCGTGCAGGAGCTGCAGACGCTCCTGTGCGCGCTCGTAGGCGCGCTGTGCGCGGAGGACATCGATCTCGATCGGCTCCTCCGCAGCGGTTGCGAGAACGGTGATCTTCTCGGGTGTGACCTCCATGAAGCCGCCCGCCACAGCGATAAGCTGTTCCTTGGCGTCGACATGAATCTTCATGGCATGCGGCTGAAGTCCCGTGACGAGGGGGATGTGCTTCGGCAGGATGCCGATCTCGCCGCCCGTGGAGCGGGCGATGAGCATGT
>CALALM010000027.1 GCA_937925565.1 uncultured Centipeda sp. | reverse complement strand
AAGATTGCGCGGGCACTCAACAAAGAGGTTCGTGTTAGTTTTTCCTGATTGGGGGGCATCATGTACTATAATCTCATCGCGAGTGCGGAGGAGAGTACGGTGCTCGCGCAGTATGTGCGGGAGGAGCGTGCGCCGTACGGGTCGTACCAGTCGGAGGAGGCACTGGAGCGGGCACTCATCCGTCTGTTGGAGGAGGAGGGCTATGCGTATCTCCCCATTCACGATGAGGCGGAGCTGATCGCCAATCTCCGCACGCAGCTCTCGGCACTGAACGACTATGAGTTCACGGATACGGAGTGGGAACGTTTTTTCAAGACGTCGATTGCACCCGCGAGTGAAGGGATTGTGGAGAAGACGCGCCGCATCCAGACGGACTATATTCAGAATCTAAAACGTGATGATGGCACAACAAAAAATATACGTTTGATTGACAAGGAACATATCCATAACAACCGACTGCAGGTGATCAACCAGTATGCGGTGGCGGGCAGTGCGGACGCGGGAGAGAATGCGGCGGCACACACGAATCGCTATGACGTGACGATTCTCGTGAACGGGCTGCCGCTCGTGCATCTGGAGCTGAAGCGGCGCGGCGTGGAGATCCGTCAGGCGTTCAACCAGATTCGCCGCTATCAGCGGGACAGCTTCTGGGCGGGCGCAGGGCTGTACGAGTATGTCCAGATTTTTGTGATCTCGAACGGGACGAATACGAAGTACTATTCCAATACGACGCGTGTGAGCCATATCCGCGAGATGGATGCGGCGGGGCGCAAGGCAAGCAAAAAGACAAGCAACAGCTTTGAGTTCACGTCTTTTTGGGCGGATGCGTGCAACCGACTGATTACTGACCTCATGGATTTCGGGCGGACGTTTCTCGCACGGCACACGCTGCTTGCACTTCTGACGCGTTACTGCATTTTTACGACGGAAGAAGTGCTCATGCTCATGCGCCCGTATCAGATTGCGGCGACGGAGCGGATTCTCAGCCGCATCAAGATTTCGTCCAATTACAAGACGTGGGGGCGCATCGAGGGCGGCGGCTACATCTGGCACACGCCGGGTTCGGGCAAGACGCTGACCTCGTTCAAGACGGCGCAGCTCGCCTCCGCAATGCCGGAGATTGACAAGGTGCTGTTCGTGGTCGACCGCAAGGATCTCGACTACCAGACGATGAAGGAGTATGACCGCTTCGAAAAGGGGGCGGCGAACGGGAACACTTCGACGGCGGTGCTTGCGCGGCAGCTTGCGAATGACGCGGCGCGTATTGTGGTGACGACGATACAGAAGCTGTCGAATTTCATCCGGCAGAATAAGTCGCATCCGATCTATGGCAAGCATGTCGTGCTGATTTTCGATGAGTGCCACCGCTCGCAGTTCGGTGAGATGCACACGGCGATCACAAAGGCGTTCAAGAAGTATCACGTCTTCGGATTCACGGGGACACCGATCTTTGCACCGAATGCGGCAGGGGCGGGCAAGCCGTCTGCGCGGACAACGCCGCAGCTGTTCGGGGACAAGCTGCACACCTATACGATTGTGAATGCGATCAATGACGGCAATGTGCTTCCGTTCCGTATTGACTATATCAATACGATGAAAAGCAAAGATGAGGTCGATGATAAAGAGGTACGTGCGATTGATCGGGAAAAGGCACTCGCCGCGCCCGAGCGCATTTGCGCGGTGACGAAATACATCCTGGATCATTTTGACCAAAAGACGATGCGGAGCAAGGCGTATTCCCTCAAGGGACAGCGCGTGCTCGGTTTTAACTCGATGTTTGCCGTCGCGTCGATTCCCGCGTGCATGGCGTACTATGAGGAGCTGCGCCGTCAGCTGAGGGAGACGGGGCGGAGTCTCACGATTGCGACCATCTTTAGCTATGCGGTGAATGAGGACGATCCCGAGGATGCACTGCCCGATGAGGACTTTAATACGGAGACTCTTGACCGCACGAGCCGAGACTTTCTTGATGATGCGATTGCGGACTACAACGCGCAGTTTCACACGAATTTCTCGACGGACGGCGATTCGTTCCAGAACTACTATAAGGATCTCTCGCAGCGGAT
>CALALM010000026.1 GCA_937925565.1 uncultured Centipeda sp. | reverse complement strand
TGCTGCGATCGGCGCGAAACTCGCATGTCCTGAGAAGGAAGTTGTACTGATTACGGGCGACGGTAGCATCATGATGAACTGTCAGGAGTTTGCGACGATGGCGGACAACGATATCGACGTGAAGGTCGTCATCGTGCACAATTCCATCCTCGGCATGGTCGGACAGTGGCAGCGCCTTTTCTACAGTCACCACTACTCCGCGTCCGAGCTCAAGGGCAAGACGGACTTCGTCAAACTTGCCGAGGCGATGGGCGTTGCGGGCTGCCGTATCAAAACGCGCGCGGAGCTTGCGGAAACTCTGCCGCGTGTGCTGCGCGAAAAAGGGGCACGCCTGATTGACGTGATTGTTCCGGAGGAGGCGGATGTCGTGCCGATGGTGCCGGGCGGCAAGCGGCTCGATCAAATGGTGCTCGGAGGGAGATAAGATGGATAAGTATTTGCTTGCCGTGCTTGTCGACAACAAACCCGGCGTTCTGACACATATTGCGGGGCTTATCAGCCGCCGTGCGTTCAACATCGAAAGCATCTCCGCCGGGTATACGGAGGAGCCGGATGTCACGCGCATCAATATCGTTGTCTCCGTCGCCTCGGAGAATGAACTGCGTCAGGTCGTCACGCAGCTCTCGAAGCTGATCGACGTGGTCAAGATCGTCAACCTCACGCAATTCGAGTCGATCACACGCGAACTTGTGCTCATCAAGGTACATGCGACAAAGGAGAACCGCGCCGAGATCATCGACGTAGTGAACATCTTTCGCGCGCGCATCGTGGATGTTGGCGTGGAGAACGTGGTCATCGAGTTGACGGGTGACGCGAAGAAGATCGATGCCCTTTCGGAACTTCTGTCCGACTATGGCATCATCGAGATTGCGCGGACGGGGGCAATCGCGCTTTCGCGCGGTCCCGTACCCGTGAAAAAAATGTGATTTCTCTGTGCAAAAGGAGCGTTTGCCATGAATCTGAAGAAATGGGGGCTTCTGCTCGTGCCGGCTGCCTGTCTGGGGCTCCTTGGCTGCGGATTGACGGGCGTGCGTTCGGAGCGCATCATCTATGCGAACTACGATGACAGAGACGGCTTCTGTGCGCAGATCAAGGATGCTTTTGCCGCGAAGGCGAAGGCGGACGGCATTGACGTTGAATTTCTCGACGCAAAGAACGACGGCAATATGCAGATCGACCAGCTGAACGAGGAGATCGGCAAGGGGGCGGGCGCGATTATCCTGCTGGCTGTGGACGGCTCCAGCATCGTCAAGACCATCGAAAAGGCAAATGATGCAGGCATTCCCATCATCACGGTCAACCGCAGCGTTGCGGGCGGTAGGGTGCTCCGTGCCTACTCTGATGATGTGGAAGCGGGGCGTATGCAGGGCGCGTATATGGCTGCAAATCTGCCGTTGAATGCGAAGATCGTTTACCTGCAGGGCGATGCGACGCAGGGCAGCGCCGTGGGGCGTTGGGAGGGATTTAAGGAGGCGTGCCTTGACAAACGTCCCGATATTCAGCTACTCTCCTTCGTGGATGCAGGGTGGAGCAAGGCAGAGGCGCTCAAAACTATGACACTCTGGATGAAAATGTTTCCCGAGATCAACGGTGTGGTTGCCGGCAACGATGAGATGGCGCTCGGAGCTATTGCGGCACTCAAGGGGGCGAACCGTCTTTCGGGCTGCCTGATCTCCGGTGTCGACGCAACGCCTGCGGGACTCGCCGCCGTTAAGGCGGGCGAGATGGCACAGACCGTCAAGCAGGATGCCAAGGCACAGGGCGAGGGTGCTCTTACCCTTGCAGAGGGCTTTCTCAAGGGGGATCCTCCGTCCGGCGATCTCGCCATTCCCTTTACATCCATAACGGTGGATAACATCGCGCAGGCAAAGTGAGGAGGGGGCACGATGAATCTTCCATTCATTTCGGCAGATGCGATGAAGGACTATGCGGTGCGGACGAAGGTCTTTGTCCTCTCCGTGTTCCTGCTCGCAGCCATGCTGATCGTCGCTGTGGTCGGGATCTACTCGAACGATCAGGCAAAGCAGTCGCTCGACGAGATGTATAACCGCAACCTCATGTCGACGCAGTATCTCAACGACGCGAACAATCGCCTCCGCAAGATCAGCGTCAATGTTCCCTACATCCTGCAGGAGGGATTTACGGCGGACAACCGCAAGATCCTCGTGGATGACGTGCTCGGCAATCTGGACGCCATTCAGAACGACATGGAGGAGCTCAAGAAAATCGATACGAGCGAGCGGGCACAGGAGACGATCGCGGAGCTTGAAAAGAATCTGAACGCTACCAAGCAGAAGGTCGGCGCAATCAATCATATGGGAACGACCCCCGAGGATCGTGTTGCCATCTTTGACAATCTCGCCTCGCTCACCGTTATCTCGAGCAATATGGCAGTGCTCACGCCGGATAATGTATTTCAGGGCAAGCAGATCTTTGAGGCGAACAACGCACGCTATGACCGTACGGTCTACAGCTTTGCCGTCATCATCCTCATTGCGGTGGGCTTCGGTATTCTCGTGTCGCGGCGGATTGCGGACAACATCTCCGATCCGCTTGCCGCTTCCATTGACCACCTGAGTGCCGTTGCGGCGGGAGATCTCTCGCGTTCGATCCCGACCGAGCTTTCCGAACGCGCGGATGAGATCGGAACAGTGGTGAAGGCACTCGGCAAGATGCAAGGCTTTATGAAGCAGGTGCACGAGGAGGCGGAACAGACCGATGCGATGGTCGCCGAGCTGGAAGAGATGCTGCACGGGCTCAACAACGATACGCAGGACATGTCTGCCGTGACCGAGGAGATGTCGGCAGGCATGGAGGAGACGGCGGCATCCACATCAAGTGTCCGGCACCTCAGCGGAGAGCTGCGCGATGGCATCAAGGGGGCGGCAGACGCGGCGTACGCGAGCGAACAATATACGCATGAAGTCGCGCAGCGTGCTGCAGACCTCCGGACGAGTATGGAGCAGTCGCGTCTGAATACCCGGCAAATCTACAGAGGAACAAAGACCTCGGTGGCAGAGGCAATCGAATCTGCGAAGGTTGTCGAACAAATCGATCGGCTCACCCTCGAGATCTCCGATATCGCCGAGCAGACGAACCTCCTCGCACTCAACGCGAGCATCGAGGCGGCACGCGCAGGTGAGGCAGGACACGGTTTTGCCGTGGTTGCGGGCGAGGTCGGAAAGCTCGCCGCGCAGTCGCGTGGGACGGCGGAGAAGATCAATGAACTCACGGGGCAGGTCACCGGCTCCGTACAGGCACTCTCGAACGGCACACACAAACTCCTCACCTTTATCGATGAGAATATCCGCAGCGACTACGATCTGATGGACAAGGCTGCCGTACAGTACAAGGAGGATGCGGAGTACTTCCGCAAAAACGCTGCCGCGACAACGGCGCGGTCACAGCATCTGCTGGACTCCGTCAGTGAGATGAATGCGGCAATGGAGGGCATCCGCAACGCGACACACGAGGGCGCGGAGGGCAATACATGCATTGCGGAGAAGGTTGTCTCGATGGCGGCGGAGTATGAGAAGATCCTTGCGAAGGTCCGGAGCTTCAAGGAAGGGACGGCACGTCTCAAGAACCTTGTCGCGGCATTCAAAGAATAAAGCTATTGGGCATACCGCATGCTTTCCTCGATTGATTCACGAGGGTTCGTCTAGGTGCATCGCCCATACGCGCATAATTTTACACACTGTGCAAAGAGCCTTCTATGGCTCTTTGTTGTTTTTTTGACTTTTTTATAAAATACCTATTGACTTTTTGACTTAAAACGATTAGTATATACATCGTAAGTTAGCACTCAACAGATGAGAGTGCTAACACAATCAAAAGATTTGAATGGAAATTAGGAGGAAGATACCATGATTAAGCCACTGGGCGAACGTGTTGTTATTGAAGTCGCGGAGAGCGATGTCACGACGGCGAGCGGCATTGTGCTCCCCGATACGGCGAAGGAGAAGCCGCAGAAGGGTAAGGTTGTTGCCGTTGGCACAGGCAAGCTGCTCGATAACGGACAGCGTGCGGAGATGGAGGTCAAGGTCGGCGACGGCGTTGTTTTCTCGAAGTACTCGGGCTCCGAGATCAAGGTGGACGACAAGGACTACCTCATCGTTCGTGAGAGCGATATTCTGGCAATCCTGTAATTACGATAGATAGTTTTGGAGGCAATATCAATGGCAAAGCAGATTCTGTTTGATGAAGAGGCCCGCCGCGCACTCGGTCGCGGTGTGGATGCACTGGCAAATGCGGTCAAAGTCACGCTCGGTCCCAAGGGACGCAACGTCGTTCTCGACAAGAAGTACGGTGCGCCGACGATCACGAACGACGGTGTGACGATCGCACGCGATATCGAGCTTGAGGACCCGTTCGAGAACATGGGCGCACAGCTCGTGAAGGAAGTCGCGACGAAGACGAACGACATCGCGGGTGACGGTACGACAACGGCGACGCTTCTCGCACAGGCGATGATTCAGGAAGGCATGCGCAACGTTGTGGCAGGCGCAAACCCGATGATCGTCAAGAAGGGAATCGAGACGGCAGTCAAGACGCTCGTCGAGGAGATCAAGAACAAGGCACAGAAGGTTGAGACGAAGGCGAAGATCGCGCAGGTTGCAGCGATTTCCTCCGGCGATACCGAGGTCGGCGATCTCATCGCAGAGGCGATGGAGAAGGTCGGCAAGGACGGCGTCATCACGGTCGAGGAGTCCAAGTCCATGGACACGAATCTCTCGGTCGTCGAGGGCATGCAGTTCGACCGCGGCTACATCTCCCCGTACATGGTCACGGATACGGAGAAGATGGAAGCCGTCATGGATGATCCATATGTGCTCATCACGGATCGCAAGATCTCGTCCGTCGCGGACATCCTGCCCGTCCTTGAGCAGGTCGTAAAGCAGGGCAAGCAGATTGTCATCATCGCTGAAGATCTCGACGGTGAGGCACTTGCGACCATCGTTGTGAACAAGCTGCGCGGTACGTTCAAGGCCCTCGCGGTCAAGGCACCGGGCTTTGGCGACCGCCGCAAGGCAATGCTCGAGGATATCGCGATCCTCACGGGCGGCACGGTCATCAGCGAGGAGATCGGTCGCAAGCTCGACAGCGTGACGATTGAGGATCTCGGTCGTGCACGTCAGGTGCGTTCCTCGAAGGAGGAGACGACCATCGTTGACGGAGCGGGCGACAAGGCGCAGATCTCGGCGCGTGTCGAGCAGCTCAAGAAGCAGATCGCGGAGACGACGTCCGACTTCGACCGCGAGAAGCTGCAGGAGCGCCTCGCAAAGCTCTCCGGCGGTGTGGCGGTCGTTGAGATCGGTGCAGCGACGGAAGTCGAGATGAAGGACAAGAAGTACCGCGTCGAGGATGCGCTCAACGCAACGCGTGCAGCGGTCGAAGAGGGCATCGTCGCCGGCGGCGGCACGACGTTCATCGACATCCTCCCGGCGCTTGACAAGATCAAGGCGGAAGGCGATGTGAAGGTCGGCGTTGAGATCGTGAAGCGTGCAGTTGAGGCTCCTGTCCGTCAGATTGCGGAGAATGCGGGTCTCGAGGGCTCTGTGGTCGTCGACAGCGTCAAGAAGGCGGGCGACGGCATCGGTTTCAATGCGCTTGAGAACACCTACGTCGACATGATTGGCGCGGGCATCGTTGACCCGGCGAAGGTTACGCGCTCCGCTCTGCAGAATGCGGCATCGATTGCGGCGATGGTACTCACGACCGAGACGCTCGTCACCGACAAGCCGGAGCCCGAGGCTCCGATGCCGGCAGGTGCGCCGGGCATGGGCGGTATGGGCGGCATGATGTAAGGCGTCCGTCCGTCAAACCTTATTTGTAAAAGTGAACTCCCTTGTGAATCCTCATGAGGGAGTTCATGCTTTTGAAAAATGCAGGTTTCCGTGTATTTCTATTCTATTTTAGGGGTGGAATTGTGATGAAGATGAAGAAAATCGCAGCGGCAATGGCACTTGGCTGTCTCATGCTGAGCGCAACGGCGTTCGCGGAGGAAGCGCAGGATCGCACTGTGCAGCAGTGCTTTCAGAAGGATGACCTCATTGTCCTCGACAAGCAGGATGTTGCCGGCGGCAAGGGCACGCTTCATGGACTGTTCTCCTTTACCCGCGACATGGCAAAGCCCGAACAGGCGATCAAGGAGATCGGCTGGATGCGCCTTGAAAAGGGATCGTCGATCGGTCTGCACAAGCACGGTGTGAACGAGGATGCATACATCATTATCTCGGGTGAGGGCATCTTCACGGACGGCGACGGCAACGAGACTGTTGTTCATGCGGGGGATATCACCATTGCGCGTGCCGGACAGTCCCACGCCCTGCGCAACGAGAAGGATGAGCCGCTCATCTTCCTCGATGTGATTGCACAGAACGACGGAATGCAGAAGTAAGCCAAATACAGAGGGGTGTGTTTCTTTACATATGGAAACACACCTCTTTTTTGTTGTTATCCTTAAGCAAATTCAAGCAGGCGATATTGTACGAATGGAAATGCAGTGTTATACTAGGTTCAACGAGAACTGAAGAGAATGTTCCGCCAAAGGGCGGGCGGAAGGAGTTTCGTATGCTGAATATGCACAAGAAGCTTGCAAAGCGCGAAGAAGAGGGCAAGATCATCCGCACGGGCATTGTGGGCGTGGGGCAGATGGGGCGCGGTCTGGTTGCACAGATGGCACTCATGAAGGGGATCACGCCCGCCATTGTTGCAGATCATACCCTTGCAAAGGTAATAAAGGCATTCCATGATGCGGGCATCAGCGACGAGGACATTGCTGTCGCGAATACCCTTGAAGAGGCAAACCGTTACATGGAACAGGGGAAATACGTCGCGACGGAGAACGACGAGTTCATCTCGCACGCAAACCTCGTCGAGGTTGCAATCGATGTGACGGGTGTACCCGAGGTCGGGGTCAAGATTGCGATTGACGCGATGAACAACAAGAAGCACGTCGTCATGATGGATGTCGAGACGGATGTCGTCATCGGCAGCTACCTCAGGAAGCTCGGCGACAAGAACGGTGTCATCTACACGGGCTCTGCAGGCGATGAGCCGGGAGCGGTCATGGAACTCTACTCATTCGCATGTGCGATTGGATTGGATGTCAAAGTCATAGGCAAGGGCAAGAACAACAAGATCGACTATGAATGCAACCCCGACACCGTGTTCGAGGAGGCGACGCGCCGCAAGATGAACCCGCGTATGCTCACCTCGTTCAAGGACGGCACGAAGACCATGGTAGAAATGACGGCGATGTCGAACGCGACGGGCTTCGTTCCCGACGTGATTGGCGGACACGGCCCCTCAGGTTCTGCAAAGAATAGCTGTGCCGATCTCAACGAAATTTTTAAGCTCAAAAAAGATGGCGGCATTCTGAATCGTCACGGCGTTGTGGAGTACGTCAACGGCATTGCACCGGGGGTCTTTGTCACCGTCGCAAGTCCGAACGAGGATGCCGCGTACGTAATGGACTA
>CALALM010000025.1 GCA_937925565.1 uncultured Centipeda sp. | reverse complement strand
GGAGGAAAAGCACTGTCTTGACGGCTATGTGCAGCAGCTCATCCGTCTTCTGCGTCTCGTTGCATTTGACGGCGCTGCGTGAGGAGTATCTATGAACGACATCAGACAGGCAAAAGAATATCTTTGGCGCGTACGTAATGCGGCGCGGGAACTGAAACGCCTTGAGGAGGAATATGAGCAAGCACGCAATGATATTTTGCACATCAAGGGTATCTCGTACGATGGCGACAGAGTCAGCGGCGGCAAGATTGGCGATCTCTCCGATGCAATCGCAGCACTTGAGGGATATGCGCAGCGTCTCAGTGCAAAATGGGATGAGCTGATCAATCTGCGTGAGACAGCGAAGAAGCTGATTGATACATTGAAAGATGGGCGTTATCGTGAGGTGTTGACGTTACGTTATCTTGACGGGCAATCATGGGAGCAGGTCGCAGTCACGATGGGAT
Source organism: uncultured Centipeda sp. (assembly GCA_937925565.1). GTDB lineage: Bacteria > Bacillota > Negativicutes > Selenomonadales > Selenomonadaceae > Centipeda. The sequence goes on along the minus strand of CALALM010000025.1, from coordinate 2,163 downwards.
ACACATATCGAGGTGTGACAGGACTGCACGGAAAAGCCTTGAAGGCGTTCGGGGAGATAAACTGTTCCTAGATTTTCCTATTTGGTCTGTGCTATAGTATAAGCTAAGAAACTAAGGGCACAGCTGCGGCAGTGTCCTTTTTGTATTGCGTTGGCTCATGATGTGGAGGTGGAGAGCGTGACGCTCAAGGAGTATCTGCGTTGTCGAAGAGCATGGAGCAAGAAGAGGACACAGACACAGAAACAGCGCGGACGCAGACAGCGGCAGAGCGATAAGGAGAAGAGGTCGTAAGACGCACGTGCCGCGCTGCGTGTGTGGATTCTTTCACGGGAGATACCCCCGGTGTTGCAGGTACTACAAGGGGCAAGCGGCTACACGGGTCTGCGAGTCCCAGCTTTTGTGTGCGTGAAAACGAAAAAAAGGGGTTGACAACCTGACAAAATAGGAGGAGGAAGGAGGTGTGCCAAAAGTAAAGCCCTCGCGCGTGCGCGTGACAGAAGAAACAAAATTTATTTTCTCAACGGCAGATACCTGTGAATTTTTCCAAATTTCACGAGAGACTTTGTCAAGTTGGCAGAAAAAAGGCGCGCCAAAAGCTGGGCGGGGAAAATGGAGCATCAAGGCGCTCATGGAATGGCGGTTTGACGGCAAGCATACGGACAGCCCTGAAGTCCGCAAACTCAAGGCTGAAGCGGACTTGAAGGAAGCGAAGGCTGCGCAGGAAAAGATAAAATTGAGCGTCAAGCAGGATGAATTTGTGCACGTTTTGACCGTACGCAGCGAACTCACGCGACTCTTGGCAAATCTCAAGAAAAATCTACTTGCAATGGGGCATCATGTCGCGTCAAATCTGGCATCGCTCGATATGGAGGCGGCAGAAACTGCAAAAAACGAGGTTGACAAACGTGTCAATGAGGCACTGATAGAGATGGCAGAAGGGAGGCTTTATCGTAGTAGAGCGAAGAAAAAAACGGAATGAGCTTGCCTATCCTCCGTGGATTATGGATGCGCTGGCGGTGCTAAAGCCGCCCGAAAGACTCACAGTCTCCGACTGGGCGGATAAGTACCGCATCCTGTCCGAATTGGACAGCGCAGCACCGGGGCGGTGGCACACATCGAAAACGCCATACCTCAAAGCGGTCATGGACGCGTTCAACGATGATTTTATCCACGAAATCACATTCTGCGCAGGGACGCAGCTCGGGAAGACCGCCGCCGAGCAGAATATGATCGGCTACGCAATCGCCCAAGACCCCGCGCCAATGCTTGTTGTCTATCCATCGGAGAAGCTCGCGAAATTTACCAGCGAGAAACGCCTGCAGCCGATGATAAAACTATCGCCTGCACTCGCGGAAAAGTTCGATGAGCGCGGGAGCAAAGATCTCGAACTCTCGCTTGGCAATATGTATATTGCCCTCGTCGGCGCAAACAGCCCGTCCGAACTCTCAAGCCGTCCCGTGCGCTATATCTTCTTCGATGAGATCGACAAGTTCCCGAAATGGACAGGCACGGAGGCGGGGCCGTTGGAGCTTGCCGCCGAACGTACAAAGACGTTCTACAACCGCAAGATCGTCAAGGTTTCAACGCCGACGCTCAAGACGGGGAATATATGGCAGGGATGGGAGACGGCAGATATCCAATACCGCTATTTTGTCCCGTGCCCGCATTGCGGGGAAATGCAGACACTTGAGTTTAGGCAGATCAAGTGGGCGGAGGGCGCGGATGAGACTGAGGCGCGGATGGCGGCGTACTACGAATGCAGACACTGTCACGAGACCATCGACGATCGCCACAAGCCCGCTATGCTCCGCATGGGAGAGTGGCGCGGCGAGGTAAAGGCAAAGGGACGTGCGCACAAGGTCGCCTATCATCTGAACTCTCTCTATTCGCCGTGGCTGACCTTCGGGGACGTTGCGGCGAAATTCATATCCAGCAAAGATGAACCCGCGCTGCTCATGAACTTCATCAACTCATGGCTCGCCGAACCATGGGAGGACAAGAGCAGCAAGATGAAATCTGATGTGGTCATGGAAAAGGCTCTGCCATACGAGCGCGGGCAAATGCCTGAGGAGGCACAGCTGCTCACCTGCGGAATAGACGTACAGCTCGATCATTTCTACTTTGCCGTGCGGGCATGGGGCGCGTGGATTGAAACTCGCGTGG
>CALALM010000024.1 GCA_937925565.1 uncultured Centipeda sp. | reverse complement strand
TTGCGGCGATTGCCGAGGAGTTCGGACTCTTCGGTGCTGTTCTCGTCCTCCTCGTTTACGCGCTCCTCTTCTGGCGGGGCAGTCGGATCGCGATGAGACTGCCGCATGTGCAGGAGTCCCTGCTTGCAGCGGGCTGCGCTGCGAGCCTCCTTCTGCAGGCATTCATCATCACGGCGGGCGTGACGAAACTCCTGCCGCTCACAGGGATCACGCTGCCATTCGTCAGCTACGGCGGCAGTTCCATGGCGGCGAGCTTCATCCTTATCGGCATTCTGACGGCACTGTCCAGGGAGGTCAAGGAGGCGGCAGATGGCTGATCGGAAAATCCGTAAACATATCGCGGTCGTCGCTGCGTTCCTGCTGGCACTGATCGCGGTTCAAATACTCTATTTGGCAAAAGTCAGTGTTTGGGACGGTGATGAACTCGCGGCGCATCCACTCAATACGAGGACTGCACTCATGGAGAAGGACATTGTGCGGGGGCGTATTGTCGATCATGAGGGACGCGTGCTTGCGGAGAGCTCGGCAGATGGTTCCCGCTCCTATCCGTATGGCAGAATCCTCGCCCCCGTGACAGGCTATCAAACGGAACGCTATGGCGCTACGGGTGTGGAGCAGGTGGAGGGACAGGCACTCAGCGGCGTCACGGCAGATGTGGCGCATATGGGGCCTCTGCGCACACTCCTGCGTGCGGATGCGGGGTATGATGTGCGGCTGACTGTGGACGCGAAACTGTCGGAAGCGGCATGGAATGCACTCGGATCGCGGCACGGCGCTGTTGTCGTTATGGATGCGTCGACGGGCGCAGTCCTTACTATGGTGAGTGCACCCTCGTTCGATCCTGCCTCGGCAGAGCGGCACTGGGATGAACTTTCGACACGTGCAGACAGCCCGTTGCTGAACCGCGTGACGCAGGGACTCTACCCGCCCGGCTCGACGTTCAAGACACTGATCGCGGATGCGGCGCTCACGGCGGGGGTGACGAATCCCGACGAGGTGTTCACCTGTACGGGCGAGCTCGCCATTGGCTCGGACTATGTTCTGCACGAGAGTCACGGTGAGGTGCATGGCAGGCTGCGCCTTGCGGATGCGCTGCGTGAGTCCTGCAATGTCACCTTTGCGACACTTGCCCTGCGCCTCGGCGGAAAAGGGCTCGCGTCGGCGTTTGAGCGGTTCGGCGTCGGTACAGAACTCGCTGACACGGAAATCTCGATGGCAGTAGCGCATGTGCCGGAGTTGAAACAGCTCACGGATGGAGAGATCGCACAGATCGGCATTGGGCAGGGCGCGCTTCTCGTAACGCCCATGCAGATGGCACTCGTTGCGGACGCGTTTGCAAACGGCGGGCGTATCATGCAGCCGTATCTTGTGGATGCTGTTTTGACGAAGGACGGAACGTCTCTTTATGAGGCAAGTCCCGCCGTCTGGCGAACAGCAACGACGGTAGAGCGTGCGGCAGTCATTGACGGGTATATGGCGGATGTTGTAGCTACGGGGACGGGTACCGCAGCAGATGTCAGGGGCGTGCACGTCACGGGCAAGACCGGTACGGCAGAGAATGCGAGCGGTACGGATCACGCGTGGTTCATCGGATCGGCAGAGCGCGGCGGATACAAGATCGTCATGGCAATCCTGGTAGAGGAGGGCGGCTTTGGCGGACGTGCAGCAGCAGGGATTGCGCGCGCAGTGATACAGACATATTTTGCAGAGGGGCGATGATTTTATCGGGAACCCTTTCTGAGATAGAGAGACCTCAGCAGTGTATGGAAGAGGCATTAGGAGGAACGAACATGGTTGAGCGTGTCTTGGATGGACGCTATGCGCTGGAAATGCTTGTGGGCAGCGGCGGTATGGCGGATGTCTATCGGGCAAAGGATCAGCTCTTGGAGCGCACCATCGCCGTCAAGGTTCTCCACCAGCAGTACGAGAATGACAAGGAATTCATCGAACGGTTTCAGCGCGAGGCGAAGGCAGCGGCACGTATCACGCATCCGAACATCGTCAATGTCTACGATGTCGGCGTTGCCGAGGGACGGCACTACATCGTCATGGAATACGTTCCGGGACGTACGCTGAAGGAACGCATCAAGGAGGAGGGACCTGTCCCCGCAGCAGAGGCTCTGCACATCGCACGTCAGATTGCGGGAGCGCTCGCGCAGGCACACGCAAGCAATCTCGTTCACTGTGATATCAAACCGCACAACATTCTTGTCATGCCTGATGGCAATGTGAAGGTTGCGGACTTCGGCATTGCGCGCGCTGTCACGGAGTCCACGATGACCTACAACGACAACATCATGGGCTCGGTGCACTACTTCTCTCCCGAACAGGCACGAGGCACGATCATCACGCCGAAGTCGGATGTCTACTCCCTCGGCGTCGTCCTCTATGAGATGCTGACGGGGCGGATCCCGTTCGACGGCAATACGGCGGTGAGCATCGCACGCAAACATCTCGAAGAGGAACCGCAGCCCATACACGCCCTCGTACCGAATATACCGCCTGTGGTGGAGGTACTCGTCACGCGCATGATGGCAAAGGATCCTGCGCTTCGTCCAGACAGCCGTCTGCTCACTCAGGACATCATGCATACGGAGCGGATGATGCGCGGCGATACGTCAGCCATGCCCGCATTTGATCCTGATGCCACACGTGTGCTCTCAGCCGTGGAGGCACAGAAGATCGGTGCCATCGTCGAAGCGGAGGAGGAGACATCCGCAGAGATGGAGGAGAAATCCTTTTTCCGCACGAAGATATTCAAGTTTGGACTGGGGCTCATCCTTCTGTTGGGGTTCTTTACGGGATTCTTCCTGAGTTTCGGCAAATTCTGGAGCTCTGTGGAGATCACGGTACCCGATGTGACGGGCAAGCAGCTCACGCTTGCGCGGCAGATTCTCGAGGATCAGCATCTGCGCGTCACGGTTGCGGAGACATTTGACGCTTCCGTGCCCGTGGGCGTTGTTGTCTCACAGACGCCGGAGGCAGGGGCGACAGTCAAGGAGGAGCGCACGATCACGATCTACGTCAGCAAGGGCGGCGAGGAGATGGAGATGCCGAATCTGCGCGGACTGAAACAATCGGATGCGATCGACAGGCTGCAGCAGATGGGACTGCGCCTCGGCTCCGCCTATGAAACGTTCTCCGATGAGGACAGCGGCACCGTCATCTCGCAGGATCCGCGCAGTGGAACGCGCATCAGCAAGGGGCAGTCCGTGGATATCACGGTCAGCAAGGGGCAGAAGATCAAGAAAGTCAGCGTTCCCAATGTGAAGGGCGTGCCCTCGGATCGTGCACATACAATGATCGAGGGAAGCGGACTGAAGGTTGGCAGCGTTTCGGAAGAGGCGAGCACGCAGGCAGCAGGCACCGTCGTCAGCCAGTCGCCGGCGGCAGGGGCGGAAGCGGACAGCGGCAGTGCCGTGAGCCTAGTCATTTCGAGCGGCGGAAAGTCCTCCGGTACGAAGGAAGATACGAAGGGCAACAGCAAGAAGAACGACAAGGATCCCGCCGGACGCCGTATCCAAACGGAAAAGACAGAATAGGGAGTGCATGGTGGCAGAGCGCGGACGTATCCTGAAGGTCTACAACAATGTACTTCACGTCGCTGCAGAGGATGGTGTCCTGTTCTGCAAGCTGCGCGGCAGGGTGAAGAAGGGGCGCAGCGATATGGGGCTCGTCCCCGGTGATATCGTCACATTTGAACGCATTTCAGAGGGGGAAGGCGTGATCGAGCGCATCGAAGCGCGCACGAATCTCCTGCAGCGTCCGCGTGTGGCAAATCTCACACAGATTGTCATTACGGTCGCGGCGGCATCGCCCGACCCACATCCCCTCGTTGTGAGCCGTTTCCTCGTGCTTGCGGAGCTCTCGGGCGTGAAAAAAATTGTGCTCTGCGTGAACAAGATGGATCTCTGCATAGGTGATCCTGCGTCGTATCTTGCGGAATACGAGGCGGCGGGCTATTCCGTTCTGCGCGTTTCGGCAGCGGGTGGTACGGGACTCGATGATCTGCGTGCGCACCTTGCGGGGGAGATCAGCGTGCTCGCGGGACCATCGGGTGCGGGGAAGTCCTCGCTGCTCAACGCGCTTGATCCGACACTTGCCCTTACCACGGGTGCAGTCAGCGAGAAGATCGGGCGTGGCCGTCACACGACGCGGCGCGCCGAACTGCTCCCGTTTATGGGCGGGTATGTGGTTGATACGCCGGGCTTTACGCAGCAGGAAATCACGGACACTGCGCCGGAAGAACTTTCGGACTGCTTTCCCGAGTTTTCCCACCATACAGGTTGTCGCTTCGCCCCGTGCAGCCACAGCCACGAGCCGGACTGTGCCGTCAAGGCAGCAGTTGCGGCCGAGGAAATTTCGCGCGAGCGGTATGAGGCATATCTCGCGCTCTTGAATGAACTTCGCATGAAAAGGAAATAGGAGAATACAATGGCACACGAACATGAACACGAAGAAGAAATGATGGAAGAAGAGCACGTTCACATTGAGCGTCCGACGATCATCGCACCGTCCATTCTCTCGGCAGACTTTGCCAATCTTGGCGTGGATGTGCGCCGTGTGGAGGAAGCGGGGGCGGAGTACATCCACATTGATGTGATGGATGGGACGTTTGTGCCGAACATCACGCTCGGTCCCTGCGTGGTCGAGAGCCTGCGCAAGGTTTCGAAGGCGGTCTTTGACGTGCACCTTATGGTCGAACATCCGGAGACGCACATTGAGTCCTTTGCAAAGGCGGGGGCGGACATCATCACGTTCCACGTCGAGGCGACGCGCCACGCGCATCGCGTCATCCAGCAGATCAAGGCGGCGGGCTGCAAGGCGGGCATTGCGCTCAATCCGGGCACGTCGATCTACAGTCTTGAGGAGCTGATCGACGATGTGGATATGGTGCTTCTCATGACGGTCAACCCCGGCTTTGGCGGGCAGAAATTCATAGAGAATACACTCGGCAAGATTCACGCGCTCTATCATACGGTCATGGACAACGAATTGGACGTCGATATCGAGGTGGACGGCGGAATCAATGCGGAGACGGCAGAGTCCGTGCGATCGGCAGGTGCGAACGTGCTCGTCGCGGGCTCGTACATCTACGGGGCAAAGGATATTGCCGCCGCTGTCGCTTCTCTGCGCGGGTAAGAGGGAAAACATGGGTGAAAAAGCGGTAATCCTCCTATCGGGAGGGCTCGACAGTTGCACCTGTATGGCGGTTGCTCGCGCGGCGGGCTATGAGCTCTATCCGATCAGCTTCGACTATCACCAGAGGCATGACCGTGAACTCGACTGTGCGAAGCGAATTGCAGAATACTATTGTGCGGCAGAGCACCTCATCATCGAGACGAATATGAACGCAGTCGGCGGTTCGGCACTGACTGATGAAAACATTGCGGTGCCGGAGGGGGCAGCGGAGCGGACGGAGATCCCCGTGACCTACGTGCCCGCACGCAACCTCATCTTCCTGAGCTATGCGCTCGGCTACGCAGAGCGCGTCGGCGCGACCCATCTTTACATCGGCGTGAACTCCGTAGACTACTCGGGCTATCCCGACTGCCGTCCCGAATTTATTGCCGCATTTCAGGCGGCGGCAGACACCGCGACGGCGGCAGCGACCGAGCGCGGGCGGCGTATCATCGTCGAAACGCCGCTGCAACATCTCTCGAAGGGAGCGATTGTGCAGCTCGGCACGAAGCTTGGCGCGCCCTACGAGCTGACGACGAGCTGCTATCGCGGTGGAGCAGAGGCTTGCGGTGTCTGTGACAGCTGCGTTCTGCGCCTGCGCGGCTTTGCCGAGGCGGGGCGGCGCGACCCGATTCCGTACGCAGCAGGAGTGCGATAATGCTGGATGTACAGAATCGAGAGGACAGCCGCGGCATCGCCATTCAACGCGTTGGCGTCAAGGAGGTGCGCCTGCCCTTCCTCATCAAGAAGCAGGCGGGAGGCTATCAGCAGGTGCTCGCACGCATCGCGTTTACCGTTTCTCTGCCGATGGAGTTCAAGGGCACGCATATGAGCCGTTTCCTCGAAATCCTCCTGCCGTGGAGCGAGAAACCGCTTGCGGAGGAGGAGATGGACGCGATGCTCACGGAGGCACTTGACCGTCTCCATGCCGAGGAGGCCGAAGTCTCGCTCGCATTTACGTATTTTATCGAAAAGAGGGCACCCGTCAGTGGACGTATGTCGCTGCTCGATGTGGATGCTTCCTTTACGGGGCGCAAACGACGCGGTGCGCCCATGCAGTTCGAGCTTGGGCTTACGATGCCATTTACCTCGCTCTGCCCGTGCAGCAAGGAGATCTCTGCGTACGGGGCCCATAACCAGCGCTCTACAGCGCGCGTGCAGCTCCGTTACCGCGAGGGGGTGCCCTGCATCTACATTGAGGAACTGGCAGCACTCCTTGAGCAGCAGGGGTCTGCACCTATCTATTCGCTGCTCAAGCGTGCGGATGAGAAATACGTCACCGAGGCGGCGTACGAGAATCCGAAATTTGTCGAGGACATCCTGCGTGACACGGTTCTCGCCCTGCGCGCACTGCCTGGGCTTGCCTATTTCTCGCTCGAATGCGAGAATGAGGAGTCCATCCACAGCCACAACGCCTTTGCGGCGCATGAAGAATATTTGAACGACTAGGAGAAAGGGGAGCGCGTAGGGCATGAGTAAATTCACGCGGCGCTTTCTCCTCCTTTTGGTGCTCGTCGTCGGTATCTCTTCCGCCGTCATCTACACGACCGTGGACATCAACACCCTGCACAACCTGACGCGCTTCCATCCGTGGTCGCTTCTTCTTGCACTTGCTGCTGTCGGACTCGGCATGTTCTTCGACGGCAGCCGCCTTATGCATCTCGTTAAGATCTCCAATGAAAAAATCACCTTGTACCAAGCAGTACAGGTGATCTTCGGCAACTATTTTCTTGCGCTCCTCACACCGGGCGCGACGGGCGGCGCGGTCGCACAGGTCATGTTCCTGCGCCATGCGGGTGTGCCCACGGGCAAGGCGGCGGTGCTCGTTATCGTGCGTACACTGCTCTCCATCTTCTTCCTTGCGCTCTGTATGCCCTTCATCTTTCTGCACGATGAGGGCATCGTGCCCGGAGTATCGAACGACATCCTGATGGCGGTGACGCTAGCAGCATTCATTGGTATTTTGCTCATTGTCGTGGGGGCACGGCGCGGTTATCTCGACTACGTTGTTGTCCGGATCGCGCGACGCCTGCGCGATAAGAAGCGGCATCAGCTCTTCGGGCTCTATCGCGATACGAAGAGCGCGATCTCACTCCTCCTCGGCGCACCGCGTCAGATGCTCGTCGTCTTTGCCGAGTCGGGGCTGAACCTCCTCTGCATCTACGCTGTTGTACCGTGCCTCCTGCTCGGTCTCGGCGTCACGGATGCGGACTGGTATACCGTCATGGGGCGCATGATCTTCCTCAACATGCTCCTCTACTTCAGCCCAACGCCGGGCGGCTCCGGCATCGCCGAGGGTGGTTTCGTCCTCCTCTTTGCTGCGACCGTTCCCGCCGGCACGGTCGGCATCGTCGCTGTCTGCTGGCGCCTCATCGCCGAGTATCTTCCGTTTCTCATTGGCTTTTACTACACCGTTACCGTCTTCGGGCGCGAGTTCCTGCGACGGTACTGATGCGATGTTCGCTGCGCCGTTTATAGCGGCGCTTTTTCTTTGAGCAAATTGTCGCATCAAGTGCGATTCAGGGAATCCCATAGATATTCCGTCAAGCCGAATTTCTCGCTCACGCGTCCCATT
>CALALM010000023.1 GCA_937925565.1 uncultured Centipeda sp. | reverse complement strand
GACCCGCATGGCGTGCGAGAATCTTCTCGCTCATATTCATGCCCATATGCCCTCCTAAAATCATTTGAAAAAAGAAGTCTCCCCGCATGGAAAGACTTCTTGACAGACTCGTATGCGTATCCGCCTAAATTAGAATTCGAGTTCTTTCTTATCGCGCAGCCACGGCATCATGTTGCGCAGCTGTGCGCCGACCTTTTCGATCTGGTGCTCGCGATGGAGGCGGCGCTGTGCGAGGAAGTTCGCGCGACCGGCGGCGCGGTTTTCCAGCAGCCAGTTGCGGGCAAACGTGCCGTCCTGAATCTCCTTCAGAACCTTCTTCATTTCTTTCTTCGTCTCTTCCGTGATGATGCGCGGTCCGATCATATAGTCGCCATACTCTGCCGTATCGGAGCAGGACTGGCGCATCTTCGTCATGCCGCCCTCGTAGCAGAGGTCGACAATGAGCTTCATCTCATGGAAGCACTCGAAATATGCCATCTCAGGCGGATAGCCCGCCTCAACAAGGACCTCAAAGCCCGTCTGCATCAGCTGGCATACACCGCCCATGAGCACGCACTGCTCACCGAAGAGATCCTCCTCCGTCTCATCGCGGAAGGTCGTCTGGAGAACGCCGGAACGCGTTGAACCGACACCGCGCGCATAGGCGAGAGCGATATCGAAACACTTGCCCGTCTCATCCTTCTCGACGGCAAAAACGGCCGGAACGCCCGACCCCTCCGTGAATGTGCGGCGAACGAGGTGACCGGGCCCCTTCGGCGCGACCATGAACACATCGACGCCCTCCGGCGGGATAATCTGCTTGAAGTGAATGTTAAAACCATGAGCGAAGGCAAGAGCACTGCCCTTCTTGAGGTTCGGACCGATCTCTTCCTTATAGACATCCGCCTGCTTCTCGTCGGGGATGAGCACCATCGTGATGTCCGCCTGCTTGACCGCCTCGGCAACCGTCGCAACCTTCAGTCCGTGTGCCTCTGCCTTTGCCTTGGACTGCGATCCCACATAGAGACCGACGACAACATTGACGCCGCTCTCCTTGAGGTTCAGCGCGTGTGCATGCCCCTGACTGCCGTAGCCGATGATGGCAACCGTCTTGCCCTCGAGCACGCTCCAGTTGACATCCTGATCATAGTAAGTTT
>CALALM010000022.1 GCA_937925565.1 uncultured Centipeda sp. | reverse complement strand
GGATAAGGGGCGCAGCCACAGGATGATTCTTTAAGAGCCACGAATTTGCCTCGGCGTGTTCACTCACCTTATGAATCTGCTCGCCGACAAAGCCCGCAAGTTCTGCGACGGTCTTGAGTGCTTCGCCCCATCCGAGGACGGCATCCTTGATCTCATCCTTGTTGTCGCGAATCGTTTCAACAAGAGACTCAAAGCCGTCATTGATCTCGGGCATGAGTTCCTCGGCGGCAGGGAGCAGCGCCGCGCCGAGGGCAAGTTTCAACTGCCCCGCTTCCATCTCCATCGCACGCCACTTGAGATAGGTCTCATGCGCCTGTGCCGGGTCGAGCAGCCCCGTGGTCTTGACCCGTGAGGAAATCGTCATAAGGTCTTCGTATTGTTCGAGAATGGGGATGAGTGCCGCACCACGCGCACCAAGCACCTCGGCGGTATATGCTTCCTCCATGCCCGCTTCGCTTGCGGTCTTGTAACCTTTGGCGAGCTGTGCCAGCTGCTCATTGAGCGGCAGGAGATTGCCCTGTTGGTCTTTGAGCGCAATACCAAAGCGCGATAGGGCGTGTGTGGTATCGTTACCCGAATTTCCCGCAGCGGATACCTGTTTGTCAAGACGTGCAATCAGAGGAATGACGCTCTTGATATCCGTATCCGCAAGCTGGAACACCCGATTGAGCGTTGCCGCCTCACTCGCGGACACATGAAGCCGCTGTGTGAGCTTGTAGACATTCTCCCCAGCAAGCATCGCGTCTTTCGTAATGTTGAATAGTCCTGCTCCTGTCGCCGCAACAGCCATAACAGCAGCCATCTTTGCAGACAGCACATTGAAGCCACTCGTCAGATTCCGAACACCTGTCTGTGCCGCCGTCATTCCTGCGGAAATGCGCCCACCGAGCGTGCCGGAGAGAACCGCACTTTCTTTTAGGCGGTTATTCAGTTTCCGCACCTCGGCTTCGGTCTGTGCGACGGTTCGTTGCTGACGCAGGAGATTGCTCTCCGCTCGGCGATAGGCAGCACTGTCCGCACCGTCATTCTTTTTCGCAGATTGAAGGACGGCAGCAAGAATCTGTTCCTTCTGCCGCTGAATGTCGAGTTCTCGGTTGATCGCCTGATGGCGCACCTTGATCTTGTCGAGTTCCGTCCCCACGCCGTCGAGTTTCGCGAGGTCGGCATCCAGTTTGAGGTGGATGTTATTTGCCTTGCTGTTGAGACGTGCGATGGAATCCGAGACGGTTTTCCCCGCTGTGTCAAAGTCCAGCTGCAGCTGTGCGATGTTGAGACCGATATCGAGATAGAGTTCATCAATCTTTTGTCCGCGCTTTGCCACTCTATCCCCCCCTACATCACGTCCTCAATAAATCGCTCATACGGCTGCTCACAAAGAGCCATTACAACAAGCTGATCGAGCAGGAATCCTATCTCGTGTCCGTCGATTTCCTGCATCGTCCACCCATAGGCGGACTGCAGCCGCTCGTAGTAGCGCAGTAAATTCTGGTACGGAGAAAGAACTACGCCTCTTTCTCCGCCTCCCCGTTTGGGAGGTTCACCAGTTTGGAAAACGTCAGCGACTGAATCCATCGAAAGAGTGTACGGGTGAGCGGCACAATGTCTGCCACATCGACATTTTCGTCGATGACTTCCTTCGTCACTTCCTCCCTGCCGAATCCGAGGACGATCAGCCGGACGTGCGCATCCAAAAAGTCCTCAAGATTCATGTCCTGCTTGTCGGCATCAAAAAAGGCAAGGAACTCGCGCCACACCTTCATCTTCGGAGGGTTCGGCGTGATCTCCCTGCCCGCAATATGCAGTATCGGTGTATCCATACTTTCCTCCGTCAGACCTGCTCGTACCACTTCGTCCCAGTCTCAGCGGCAAAGCCCGCCGCCTCCTCATCTGCCTTGGCGTAGGACAGTCCATCCGAGAGACGGTAGATCGCCTTTGCCGTCAGTGTCGGTGTGTCGAACTGGATGCTCTCCTGCTTCGAGTTGCCGCTCTCGGAGGGTTCCGTGAATTGGACTTTGTAGAATTTGGTGTATCTCTTCTTGCCGTTGCGCTTATCCGACTGAAAGAGCACAGCAAAGTACGGCGCAACATCGTCCTTGCCCGCCTTCATCACGCCGTTTTCGATGGCGTGTCCCAGAAGGTAAGCCGTGTATTCCAAAGGAAGCGCGGCAGTATCGAAGGTAAGGTCATAGGATGCGGTATTGGATGCCGTATCCACGGACTGCCCATCCGCGAAAAGTTCCGCCTGATTCGTCTGCGGCTTGATGTCCACTTTGCGCAGGAGTTTCCCGAGCGGAATCGGAGCTTCGTAGGTCGCCGCCCCTCCTGCTACATCGGTGAGCATCTTGGCGATATGAAGTTTCTGGATGTTGATGAACTGCCCGCTTGTCAGATTCGCGGCGGGCTTTGCTGTTGGTGTTGGACTTGGCATATTATTCTCCCTCCATTGCTGTTCTGTAATCTGTGATTTCCACGAATATATCTTTCTCAACGAATTCCTGCGTCTGCGCCCGTACAAAACCGAGCGGTAAAAGTGCACTCTGTACTGCCTTATGGATTTCCCGAAAGCGTCCGTCCTTCGTCAGAATATGGATACGCACTGTCACACGCCGTTCCAGTTCCGCGCCGTCTGCCGAAAGTGCGGGGACATCCGAGATCACGGAGTAAACGATAATCGGATATGTCCCTGCATTGGGACTGCGCCCGTGGTAGATGCCCTTTCGCCCATGCGCGAGACACTGCGTCAGCTCCTTCGAGCGCACAAGCGACTGATACACCATTCGCGCAATGCTCATTTCCTTCGCCTCCGAATCGCCGTGCGGACGGCATCGACGATGGCAGAACGAATCCCGTCCTTCTTAGCGTCGAGCGCGGGATAGAAAAACGGACGATTGATACGTGGGCTGAACTCAACGAGCACGCCGTAGAATACGCCATCCTGAGATTCCGCATCTGCTGCGATCCTCCAAACGGAGCCGTCCTTGCGTCGCAGTCGCTTATGGATGGAGTCGCGCAGTGCGCCCTTTACCACGCGCTTATCTGTTCCCGTATAGACGGGACAGCGGTTCTTTGCCTCTGCGACCACATCGTCCGCGCCGTGTGCGAGTGCCGCCTTTGCCGCAGCCGTTGCCTCCGCGCCGAGTTCCGAGAGGATCTTCTCGGCAGAGACGAAACCTCGGTATCTAGCCATCTTCCACCAACTCCCTGCATTCCATCACGAGCCATTGTTTCTTCCCGCCGAGCGGATAGGGCGGCGCAATGGGTGTGAGTGTTTTATCTCCCCAACGGATACGATCCGTCACGCGCACATCCGCACGGTAACGAATGACGATGCGGTAATCCACCTCCTGCACCTTCTCCGCATAGCCGTCGGAGATTTTCGCGGCAAAGGGAAGAACGAGCGCCCATGCCCGTGCAAACTCCTGCACGGACTGCGCGAGAATATTTCCCTCATCATCCGCATCCATGACAGGGCGCAGGAGTGTAATCCGATGACGCAGCTCACTCATGGACACCCTCACCTAAAAGACCCCCTTCCGCACACCAAAGAGCAGTGAGCGCAGCGTCAGCGCAAGTCCTCTGTGATCCGCTTCCTCTCTGTGTTCGTAGAGATAGGAGACGGCATAGAGGATTGCAACGCGCACAATCGCCTGATCTTCGACCTTGGACAGCTTCTTCACGCGCAGTAACGCTGTACAGATTTGTTCTGCCGTTTCAATAAAATGCATGAGGAGATCGTCCTCCTCATCGCCGTCAATCCTAAGATACTGCTTGACTGCTGCAAGCGGCACAAGCATAAAACCACCTCCCCTCTTTGCCGCAAAACCAATGAAATCGCTGATAAAATGAAGCCCGTCAGATTTGTGGACGATTTGTCAGCCCTTCATCTTGAGCGTCTGCACAGCCTCTTCGAGTACGAGCTTGCCGTCCAC
>CALALM010000021.1 GCA_937925565.1 uncultured Centipeda sp. | reverse complement strand
TGTACGCTCGTCTCAAAGGTCACGAGATTGCGGTTGTTGATGCCGATAAACTCCGCCGGCGTCCCCTGCGCAATTTCGAGATCGGCGCGGTCATGCACCTCCACGAGGGCGTCCATGCCGAGACTCCATGTGAGGTAGAGCAGTTCCTTGAGCGCGTCGGGCTTCAGGATGCGCACGATGAGGAGAACCGCATCCGCGCCGAGGGCGCGTGCCTCGTAGACCTGATACGGGTCGATGATGAAGTCCTTACGCAGAAGTGGTGTATCGACGTGCGCACGCACCGCCGAAAAGTCCTCGTTGCTCCCGAGGAAGTGCGGATCGGTATGCACGGAGAGCACCGCCGCCCCCGCCGCCGTATAGATATCGGCAAGTTCCAAGACGCTGTGCGATGTTGTCAGCCGTCCCTTCGCGGGCGATTGCAGTTTGCACTCCGCGATCAGTCCCCAGCCCCGCCATCGGAAGTGCTCCGCCATGCGGAACGTACCGCATGGGAGATTTGCTTTCAGTTCATCGAGCGGACGGTTTTTCTTCGCCTCCGCCACGATTGCGCGCTTTTTTTCAACAATTTCGGCTAATATATCGCGCATACTGCACCCCCTTCGGACTTCTACGATTGACGTATGTCCCTCATTCTAGTGGAGGACAGCGAATTTGTCAAATATAACGGACGAAGGAACCCTATACCTTGCGCATCTCCTAAACAGACTTCCGTACCGCCTCCATAAACGCACAGATTTTCGCTTCGGACTTTTCGCCGTCCTCCTCGAGCCCGCCCGAGACATCGACGCCAAAGGGATGAAAGACAGCGGCAGCTTCGCCCACGTTCTCCGCCGTGATGCCGCCCGCGATGAGGACAGGCTTCGTCACGCGCGCAATCTCGTGCGCCGCCTCCTGCCAGCCGAATGCTGTGCCCGTGCCGCCCGCCACACCCGCAACATAACTGTCCACAAGGATCATCTCGGCGGGATAGGCATTTGCCCCATCCGCATCGAAGTCATCGCCATAGCGGTACGCCTTAATGACGGGGCGCTCTGCCATCCGCGCCATCTCTGCGCTCTCGTACCCGTGGAGCTGCACATAGTCCAATCCGACAAAGGCGGCAATCCGATTCACCTCGTTCATCGGCGCGTCCACAAAGACGCCGACTTTCTTCACGCGATGCAGTTCACGCGCGATCTCCCGTGCCGTACCGGGCATAACATGTCGTCTGCTCTTTTCGGCAAAGATAAAGCCGATGTAGTCCGCACCCGTCTCCTCTGCCGCACGTGCCGCCGCAAGCGTCTTCATCCCGCACATCTTAACGTGCATGATTCTCCTCCATCCAATCCGCGAGCGCATCCATCGCCATCTCCTTGGAGATGATGCCGTGCGCGTTCCAAACCATCGAATCCACGATCACCATGTGCCCCGAACGAACGGCTGGTACACTCTGCCACAGAGGATCGCGCTGCATTGCCTCGAACCGTTTGCGCGCGACGGCGCTGCTCTGACGGCTGCTTGGTCCGTAGCCCGCATTGATGAGCAGATAGTCCGTGCCGAGCTCCGGCAGCAGTTCGAGTGAAATCGCGTTGTTCGACTCGTTGCCGTCGATGTCCACGACCATCTGCGGCGGGCACAGGTTCAGCATCTCGTACATAAAGCGGTTGATGTCGTTCGTCGCGTAGGGATAGAGGCGCACCTCCTTGTTCATGATGCGCAGGAGGGCGACCGTAGACTCCCCAATCGCCCCCTTGATCCGCATACGGTCCTTCTTGGCATGCTCATAGAACTCCATCAGGCGCGCCTTGCCATCCGCAGGGCGCTGCAAGACCATCGAGAGCGCAAGCAGGGCGCACTCGTAGTCCTTGAGGTCAAAAGCGGCAACGGGCGCGATCTTGGACAGATCCTGATAGACACTCTTGC
This sequence comes from uncultured Centipeda sp., assembly GCA_937925565.1. Taxonomy (GTDB): domain Bacteria; phylum Bacillota; class Negativicutes; order Selenomonadales; family Selenomonadaceae; genus Centipeda. The sequence continues at coordinate 8,824 of CALALM010000021.1, read as the reverse complement.
TGAAGCTGTCGCGCATGATGATGAGGTCCGGCTTTGCCGCCTGCACCTGCTCGAGGTTGATCGTCTTGTTCTCGTCGTTGATGCTGATGCTCCGGACGCCGCGCACCGCAAGGCGGTCATGCAGATAGTACTGCGGGAAATTATAGGCGGCGACCATCGAAGCATCGAGCGCGAGCATGGGATCCTCCATGCGGATGCAAACGATGCGCACGGGCGCGTTTGGCAACTCCGTCTCGCCGAATTTGTGTTTGAGGATGCGTTTACCGTCCTCCTCGCGGTAGAGCTTCTCCGCCGCCTTGCGCTTATCCGCGAGCCGCGCGGCAAATTCTGCATCGATTGCCTCCGGCGTATCCTCTCTCAGGACGGCGGGATCGAAACGACGTGCCGCCTGTATGGCTTTCTGCGCCTTCTCAGACTTCTCCCCACGAATATCGGTCTGACCGCAGCCTGCTGCAAATGCAGCGAGGAAAACGGCGAGGAGAACGACAAGCGCCTTTGTGCCCCTCATGCCAACTGCCCCGCTTCGTCCATAAAATACGGGATGCACATGGGGCGTCCCGTACGCGGATCACGCATGATCTCCGCGTCGATGCCGAACACGCGGCGCAACATCTCTTTATGAAAGACTTCCTCCGGCGTTCCGCAGTAGAGCAACTGTCCGCGGCACATCCCCACGAGACAGTCCGCGAAGCGCGCCGCCTGATTCAGCTCGTGGAGCACCATGATGATGGTCTTGCCATACGCCCCGTTCAGATGCTGCACGAGGCGCAGCACCTCCATCTGATGCGCCACATCGAGGAAGCTCGTCGGCTCGTCGAGAAAGAGAATTTCGGTGTCCTGTGCAATCGCCATCGCGATCCATGCGCGCTGGCGCTGACCGCCCGACATTGCACCGATCGGACGGTGTTGGAAGTCCATCATACCGGTCTCCGTCAGCGCCCAGTCAATCATCTCCCGATCCTTTGCTGTCGTGCGGGAGAAAAACGAGGACTTATGCGGCGCACGTCCGTACGACACGAGCTCACGCACCGTCAGCCCCTCGGGCGCGGTCGGGTTCTGCGGCAGAATGGCGATGGACTTTGCCAGTTCGCGCGGATCTGCCGCGTGCACATCCGCCCCGTCGAGGAGCACGCGCCCGCCGAGGCTCGGCCGGATGCGGCAGATAGTCTTGAGCAGGGTGGACTTGCCGCAGCCGTTCGCGCCGATGAGCGCCGTAATCTTCCCATCCGGAATCGCAAGGTTCAGATCGTCGATGATGACGGCATTGTCATAGCCCGCCTTCAGATGTTCTATCGTTAATTTCATCGCTGTTTCACCTCCGGGGTCATGCCTTCGCTCGCGCGAGTACAAACAGGAAATACGGCGCGCCGATGAGCGCAATCACGATACCGAGCAGCATCTCATCAGGTGCGATCACGACGCGCGCCACCCAGTCCGCCGATACGACGAGCAGAGCGCCGAAGAGTGCTGTCAAGGGGATGCTGCGTGCATGCTGCACACCGACGAGCTGTCGCGCGATATGTGGGCAGAGCAGTCCGACAAAGCCGATGCTCCCGCCGATGGCGACACAGGACGCCGCGAGTGCGACTGCCGCCATCAGATAGAGGAACCGCGCGCGGTTCAACGGCACGCCGAGCCCAATCGCCGTTTCATCCGAGAGCGCGAGCACATCCAGATCGGTCTGCCGCGCATAAAAGAAGAGTGCGAGTACAAGGACGATCGGTAGGAGCAGCGCCGCATGTTCCCATGAGCTGCCAAAGATACTGCCGATGATCCACGTATTCACCTGATTGAATTTCTCCTGACTGAGCCGCACAATGAGCATCATCTCGATCGCATGAATGCCCGCCGTGAGCGAGATGCCCATGAGGACAAGTGTATAGGTGGAGAGCGTCTTCCCTTTCTCATAGCTCATGCGGTAGATGAAGAGCGCCGCGAGGCTCGCCCCGATCGTCGCAACAAGCGGCCGGATCCAGAGCGTTGTGCCCGCCACATCCGTAAAGTAGACGAGCAGAAGGATGGCAAATCCCGCGCCCGCGTTCACGCCGAGAAGTCCCGGACTCGCGAGCTCATTGCGCGAGATGGTCTGAAATATGAGTCCCGCGACCGCAAGTCCCGCACCGACGAACACAGCGAGAACGGAGCGCACCATGCGAAAGTCGAATACCGTCAGACGCTCCTCCGGCGTTCCGCCCCCGAGGAGGATGCGCGCGAGATCGGCGTATGAGAGCTCCGTGAATCCCGTGCCGAGGTGGGCGACGAACATGAGGGCAAGCAGAGCGATGAACACGAGGCTGTAGAGATAGAAGCGCTTTTGCAGACGATTCATTGCGCACCTCTCTTTCGCCGAATCAGCCAAAGGAAGAACGGCACACCGACAAGTGCCGTCACCGCGCCGAGCGGCGTCTCATACGGCGGGTTGATCGACCGCGCCGCAATGTCCGCGACAACGACGAGGAGCGCCCCGAGAAGCGCCGAGATCGGGATGACCTTGCGATAGTCGATGCCGACAATTTTGCGCGCGATGTGTGGCGTCACGAGTCCCACAAAGCCGACGGGTCCCGCGACCGCAACCGCCGAGCCGCCGAGAATGAGCACCGTGATTCCCGCGAGAATACGGATGCGGTGAATCTTGCTCCCAAGCCCGATCGCAACCTCTTCCCCGAAGGAGAGGAGTGTCACCGAGCGCGCAATTCCCATCGCCATGAGCAGCCCCATGAGCGTCCACGGCAGGATGAAGACCGCCTGTTCCATGCGTACGCCGCTGATGCCGCCCGCCGTCCAGTAGGACATATCCTGCGCCACCTCGAAGTAGACGGTCATCGCCTGTGTTACCGCGCTGAACACTGCGCCGATCGCCGTGCCTGCGAGCGCGAGAAACACCGCTCCGCGCCCTGCCCCCTTTGCCTGCGCAAGCAGGAAAATCGCAAGTGTCGCAACTGCCGCGCCCACAAACGAAAAGACGAGGGAAAGCCCAAGGCTCCCCTGCGGGAAGAGAATCATCGCAAGCGCCAGTCCGAAGCCCGAGCCGGCACTGATGCCGAGGATTGACGGGCTTGCCATCGGATTGTTCGTCACGCCCTGCATGATCGCTCCCGCCACGGCAAAGCTCGCGCCGCAGGTGAGTGCCGCCAGAAGGCGTGGGAAGCGCAGTGTCTGCACGATCATCTCCTGCACGTTCTCCGCATCATATTCCGTGAATGAGCGAAGGATCGTCGCGACACTGATGTCCTGCGCACCGATCCGGAGGGAGAGGAGTGCCGCCCCCGCGAGCGCGATGCAGAGCACGAAACAGATTGTCACTTGCGGCAATCCCCTGCCCTGCTCCTGCGCAGCCGTATTTCCTTCCATAGTACCTCTTTCTTGCGAAAAACCGGCTCACGCCGCAAAGCGCGAGCCGGTCATAAACACGAAATAAAATAATTAGAAATCCGCCGTCACGGAGAGCATGTACGTGCGCCCTGCTCCAAGGAATACAGCGTTGCGGTCAAGTGCACGCCAGTAGTTCTTGTTGAAGATGTTATACACATCCGCACGCACGGTCACAGGTGTATCACCGGCGTTGAAGCGATAGCGTGCCCCGAGATCCCAGCGCATCCACGGCGATACACGAAGGGTATTCGCCTGGTCGGCATAGGTGGAGGAGTTATAGGTCATATGTGTCGAGAACGTCAGCCCAGGAACGCCGTGGATATCCTGCTCCACGCCGAGCACTGCCGTATAGCGCGGGGTTCCCTCCTGTATGTTGCCGTCATATGCGCCGCCTGCGGTCTTCTGATACGTCGCGTTCAGCCATGTCATACCGCCCGTCAGGCGCGTTCCCTTCTTCGGCTCGCCGAAGAACATCCACTCGATGCCGCGATTGCGCACCTCACCGCTCGCCTCATCCAGATTCGTCACAGGATCAAGCAGCATCGCCGGTGTCTTGATCGAGAAAAAGCTCAGTGTCGTTGCAATTTTGTCAAAGTCAAATTTCGCGCCGACCTCATACTGCTTTGCGACAAACGGCTTCATCTTCTCTCCGGCATTGGCTGCGGAAGTGCTTGCCTCGTCCCCATCCTTGAGTCCCTGAATATAGTTCGCATAGAGCGAGACCTGTTTGTTCAGCTTATGTACAAGGGCAAATGCGGGCGAGAATTTTGCCTCCTCATACTCGGAGTACGTCGTCTGCCGCCCGTTTCCGGATCGGGGATTGGGATAATTCTTGATTGTGATCTGCTGATAGCGACCGCCAACAACGAACGTCCAGCGCCCATCATTCGTCGTCATCACATCGGAGAGGGCGATGCTGCGCAGCGTCTCGGAGTCATTCAGCGGCGTGCGCTTCGTATACGAACCAAGATGCGCGCTGAGATCCCTCCACTGGGGGGCATACATATTCGTGAAATAGCGAGCACCGTTTCCAAACTGGTTCTGGAACATATAGCGCTTATAGTGCATCAGGCTTGCCGCAATGGTCAATTCGTGGTCAACGCCCTTCGTATCGACCTTTGCCTTGAGTCCGACCTCGCCCGAGATGGACTTGTTGATCTGATTGTTATAGCGATGCGTAATGCGCGACCTGCCATCAACCTGCTGCATCAGGAACTCATTATTCAGCGTATCCTGATTTGTGATGCGCATACCGAGCGCGGCATAGCCCGTCAGATTCTTGTCGATGTCATATTCCGTGCGCAGCATACCGAAGCGCTCACGAATCTGACGGAAGGTGCCGGGCGCACCGAATTTCGCATTCGGATCCACATGCGGCGCCTTGCCGCCAAGCTGATTGATAATACCGGGAGCAATCTGCAGGCGATACTGTGCGTTCTCAACGCGGTTGCTGATCGCGCCGAAGTCAAACGTCGTACGGCTCCGATCCGCAGCATAGTCGAGGGAGATAAAGCCGGAGTGCGTCTTCACACGCTCGTCGCGGAACGATGCGCCCCCATTGTTGTGGTAGAAATTCATGCGAATCCCGAGCTTCCTGTCATCCGAGCGGCGGCTGATATCAATATTCTGTCCGAACTGGCTCTTATTGCCGTAGGAGACCGTGACGCTTGTCTTCGGTTCCGCGCCTGCACGCTTCGGGATGAAGTTGATTGTGCCGCCGAGGGAGCCGTTCGGTGCCATGCCATTGAGAAGTGCGCTGACCCCCTTCATGACCTCAACGCGATCCACATACTCGGTTCCGCCGTAGAAGCGCGGCGCAACGCCATAAAGACCGTTGAGCTGTGTATCCTGCTGCTGTGCCTTGAATCCGCGGATCATCCACGCCTGTGAGACGGATGAGAGCGTCAGATCGGCAACGGACGGATCGTTGACAATGATATCGACGACAGAACTCGCCTGCTGATTCTCGATCATCCTGTTGTTGAACGATGTGACGTTGAACGGCACATCCATAAAGTCGCGCGTGCCAAGAACCCCAAGTGTGCTCTGCCGAGCGATCTGCCCGCCCGCATAGACGTTCGGTGTCTCCGCCGGCTCTTCCACCGTCTGAGCGGGCTGTGAGACGGGGCGCTGTCCGACGATCTCGACCGTATCGAGGTCGTAGACATCATGCTCCCCGCTCTCGGCGGCGAATGCCGTCATCGGCAGTGTCAGCGTAGTTGCTGTAAGGGCAATGCGGATGCTCTGCTTCAGCTTCGTGGACTCGTATTTCACTTAGTAACCTCCATATAATTCCATTTCCCATTCCTTTTGCCCGTTCCTATGAGAAGGAAAACGAGCGGTTGACCCGGCATGCGACCGGTTCGTCGTAGATGTTGCGCGCAGGCTCGAAGCGATACGTATACGCCGCCGCAATCGCCGCCTGATCTAGCTCGGGCTGCCCTGAGGAACTCGATACATCGACGCTCTGCACACCGCCGTCAGGTCCGACCACGATGGCAAGTCCGACCGTACCCGTGACGCCCCTCTTTTCGAGCTCCTTCGGATAGACTGGAGCGGAACCCGAGAGCAACTTCGGCGGCGTACGCGGACGCTGCGCAGCTGCCGCATCACGTCCCGTATCCTCGCCGCTGCCCGTACCGGTACTTTCAGAAGGTGCCGCACTCCGTGACTCACCTGCCCCCTCTGACGTGCTTGGTGCCGCACTCGTATTCGTCGTGGTTGCCTTGGGCGTTTCTTTCGGCTGTTCCTGCGGCTGCTGCGTCTCTTCCTTTTTCGGCGGTTCGATCGGGATATCGTCGATGCTCGGCATCGGCGGAGCGGCCTCCGCCGCAGGGGCCGGTGCGCTCTCCGGCGCGGACGCATCATAGATCACAACGTCGATCGGCCGCTTCTCCGTCTCCGTTGCCATCGAAAAAAGTCCCATCGCAGCAGCCACCGCGATGATACAGAAGTGAATCCCGAACGAGGCCCCCCATGACAGGTACTTTTCCTTTACCGTAACATCCAATTGATCACCCCAACAAAATTGTCCCCCAATGATAAAACGTATCATTTTTAACTCGCCCATAATAGCATAAAGTTATTGTTTTGACTAGAGGTCAAAAGAAAAACAGTGGAACGCGCCACGAAATTCAAATTTGAAATCGTGCCACAGTTCCACCATTGTGTCTTACTTCAACGTATCACGGTCAATTCAATACGATCTTGCTGTAATCTGCGGTCCACAGCAGATAGTTGTCAATCACCTTGAGTAGCGTCAGACGATTGTTCTTGATATGCGTGTCCTTGTCCATGACCATGACTGCATCAAAGAACGCGTCGATCGCGCGGGCGAGTGCCTGCTCCGCCGCAAGTGTATCCGCTCCCGTAGCACGTGCCGCGACTGCACGCTCGTATGCGGAGTGGAGCGCCCCCTCCTCTGCCGCCTGAAAAAGTGCAGGATCGACAATCCCGGTCTCTGTCATGCGTGCGATGTTACCGACACGGACGAAGGACTGCACGAGCGCGTCCGCGTCGTCCGATGCAAGCAGACGCTCCACATAGGCTGCACGCACGGGTACGCCCGCAACGAAGTCCACATCTACGAGCACTGCCTCCTGCACATCGTAGCGAACGCCACGCTCTGTGAGCACATTCTTCAAACGCAGACGGATAAAATCTGCAACATAGACCTGCATTTTCTGACACAGAGATACATCAAGACCATAGAGATCGGATGCCTCCTCGACGAGATCGGAGAGCAGCAGCCCGCTCTCACGCTCAATCAGCATGAGCACAAGCCCGAGTGCCTGACGACGCAGGGCAAAGGGATCCTGTGATCCGGTCGGAATCCTTCCTTGGCTGAATGTGCCGACAATATTGTCGATCTTGTCCGCAACGCTGAGCGCGAAGCCGAGGTCGCTCTTCGGGAGTTCGTCGCCCGCGAAGCGCGGCATATACTGCTCGTCAATCGCGTACGCAACCTCCGGCTTCTCGCCATCGAGAAGGGCATATTCGCGCCCCATGATCCCCTGCAGCTCCGTGAACTCCGTGACCATACCCGTCACGAGATCCGCCTTCGACAGTTCTGCCGCGCGGCGCGCATCCTTTTCCATCGCCTCATATACCGCTGCATCGGGCGCAAGGTCCTCGACAATTGCCGTGACGAGCTCCATCAGACGCTCGGTCTTTTCGTACATCGAGCCAAGCCCCTGCTGGAACACGACGGTCTTCAACTTCTCACGGTGCTCTGCGAGAGATTTCTTGCGATCCTCGTCGAAAAAGAACTGTGCGTCCGCAAGCCGTGCGCGCAGGACGCGCTCATTGCCGTGTGCGACCACATCCAGATGTGCTCTGCCGCCGTTGCGCACGGTGATGAATACGGGCAAAAGACTGCCGTCCGCCGCCTTGACGGGGAAGTAGCGCTGATGGTCACGCATGGGCGTAATGACCGCCTCGGCGGGCAGTGCAAGATATTTCTCCTCAAACGATCCGCTGAGTGCCGTCGGGTACTCGACGAGGTAGAGCACCTCCTCGAGAAGATCGGGCGTGATCTCCGCCGTTCCGCCGCACGACTTTGCAACCGCAGCGATCTGTTCACAGATCATGGCGCGGCGACGCTCGGGATCCGCGATGATATATGCTTTCTCACATGCCGACTCGTAGTCTGCGGGCGAGGAGATGACAAAATCCTGCGGGGAAAGCGTACGATGTCCGCGTGACGTGTTCCCGCTCGTGACATTTGCAAGTGTAAAGGGCACGACCTCTGTCCCGTAGAGCGCAACAATCCAGCGGATCGGACGGATGAAGCGGAAATCCAGATCACCCCAGCGCATGCTGTTCGGCAGCGGAATCGCACGGATGAGTTCGGGCAGGAGTTCCGTCAGGATCTGCCGCGTCTCTGCACCTTTCTCGTGCACGGAGGCATAGACATAGCCATCGCGCTGAATCAGTGCAGAGGGATCAATGCCCTGCCCGCGCGCAAAGCCCGCACCCGCCTTCGTCGGATTCCCTTCCGCATCATAGGCGATGGCGACCGATGGACCGCGTGTCTCCGTGCTGACATCCTTCTGCCGCTCGGCAAGCCCCGTAACGATGAGCGCCGTGCGGCGCGGCGTGCCGATTGTGCGCAGGCTCTCGTAGGCAAGTCGGTGCTCTGTGAGCATATCCCCCGCCAGACACGCCAAGTCGGAGAGCATGCGAGGCATAACGTGCGCCGGAACTTCCTCCGTCCCAATCTCAAGCAGCAGATCCTTACTCATGCCTTCCCCTCCTTCTTCAGCATTGGATAGCCAAGTGCCTCGCGCTGTGCGAGATATGCCTCCGCACAGAGACGCGCGAGTTTGCGGACGCGACCGATGAATGCCGTCCGCTGCGAAACGCTGATCGCACCGCGCGCGTCGAGCAGGTTGAACGTGTGCGAGCACTTCAGCACGTAGTCATGTGCGGGATGCACATGCCCCGCACCGAT
>CALALM010000020.1 GCA_937925565.1 uncultured Centipeda sp. | reverse complement strand
GCATCGTTCGGGACGATGAGGCCGCAGGTTCGAATCCTGTCATCCCGACCATTTTCATAGATCAATGAGCCGGAGCCCTTCGGGGGACACCGGCGTTTTTATTTTGGAGGTAAAGATATGGGAGACGAATGCACGCGGTGCAGTTGGGTCAAATTGGACGATCCCATCTATGTGAAATATCACGATGAGGAGTGGGGGCAGCCGCTCCACGATGACCGCGCACTTTACGAATTATTTATTCTCGAAACGTTTCAAGCAGGACTCTCTTGGGCGACGATATTGCACAAGCGCGAGAACTTTCGCCGTGCCTACGAGGGGTTCATTCCTGAGCGCGTCGCCGCATTCGATACAGCAAAGGTCGAGGAGCTGATGCAGGATGCGGGAATCATCCGCAATCGGCGCAAGATCGAGGCGAGCATCACAAATAGCCGGATCTTTCTCGAAATTGTAAAGGAATTCGGCTCGTTCGACCGCTATATCTGGGGCTTTACCGACGGAAAATCCGTGCGCGAAAGTTGCGAGTTGCGCACGACCTCTCCGCTCTCGGATGAGATCTCAAAAGATCTCAAGAAACGCGGTATGAAGTTCGTCGGCTCGACCTGCATCTACTCGACACTACAGGCGATTGGTGTGCTTGCGGCACATACGGACGCATGCGATTGGAGCAAATCATGACGCGTACGGGGGATCCGCGCCTCGCCGCCCTGCGCGCTGCCTTCCCCTACACCGTTCCCATCCTCGCAGGCTTCCTCTTTCTCGGGCTTGCCTACGGCATCTATACGAACGTCTCCGGCTTCTCGTTTTGGTACCCAATGGCGATGAGCGCAATCATCTTTGGCGGCTCGCTTGAATTCATTGCGACAGCGCTTCTCTTGAGCCCCTTTGCGCCTCTTCAGACCTTTCTGCTTGCCCTTATGGTGCAGGGACGCCACATCTTCTACGGTATCTCGATGTTTGAGAAATATCGCGGCACGGGCTGGAAGAAGCCCTATCTCATCTACGGTATGTGCGACGAGTCCTTCTCGATCAACTACACGGCAAAGATTCCGCAGGGCATCGATACGGGCTGGTTTATGTTCTTTGTTACGCTGCTCAATCAACTCTACTGGGTTGCAGGTGCGACGATCGGCGGGCTCGTGGGTACGCAGCTCCCCATCAATACGGAGGGCATTGATTTCGCGATGACGGCGCTCTTCGTCGTCATCTTTATCGAGCAGTGGCTGAATGATCCGCAGCATTACACAGGGATCTTGGGACTCGTGGCTGCGGGAATCGCGCTCGCCGCCTTTGGCAGGGACTCCTTCATGCTCCCGACCATGTTCATCATCCTCGCGGGCTGCCTTGCGGCACGTCCCTTGATCGAGAGGAGGGCGTCCACATGACCTTTACCGAGCAGTGTATCACCATTGGTCTCTGCGCGCTCGCAAGCGTGCTCACGCGCGCCCTCCCCTTCCTCCTGCTCTCAGAGAAGAAACCAACGCCGCCCATCGTGCGTTACCTCGGTAATGTGCTCCCCGCCGCCGTCTTTGGAATGCTTGTCGTGTACTGTCTCAAGGATACGGCGTTCCTCAGCGGTACGCACGGACTGCTGGAGATTGCGGGCATCATCGTGACGGCAGCCTTGCATCTGAAATTTCGCCAAATGCTTCTCTCCATCGGAGCGGGGACGGCGATCTATATGGTATTAATTCAAATGGTCTTTTCTTCATAAACATACAAATAGCCCTCTGTGGACGCAATCCACAGAGGGCTATTTTCATATACCCAACAATCGTTTACATATAGTCATCCGCCGTGCGGGTCTTTGCCTTCTTGCCGAGCCCGAGCATACGCGAGATACGGTCAACAATGACATAAAACACAGGAATGAGGAAGATACCGAGGACGGTGGCAAAGAGCATACCGCCAACGACAGCGACACCCATGCCGTTACGCGCCGCAGCGCCCGCACCGGACGCCATGCACAGAGGCAGACACCCAATGATGAACGCGAACGATGTCATGAGAATCGGACGGAGGCGCAGCCCCGCTGCCTGGATTGCCGCCTTGAGGGGATCCATGCCGCGATCCACGCGCACCTTTGCAAACTCGACAATCAGGATCGCGTTCTTTGCCGCAAGACCGATGACCATGATGACACCGATCTGCATATAGACGCTGTTCTGATAGCCCGCTGCAGGAATGCCGATCATACCAAAGATGGTCGCGAGGATGTACTCGGAGAAGAGTGCGCCGAAGATTCCCGTCGGCACCGTGAAGAGCACCGCGAACGGTACACTCCAACTCTCATAGAGTGCGGCAAGGCAGAGAAAGACGAAGACCAGGCAGAGCGCCAGTACCCGCATCGTCGAATCTGCCGATTTTTTCTCCTCGCGGCTCTGTCCCGACCACTCAATACTAAATCCGGAGCCCGTATGCTTCTGCACAATTTCGGTGATGGCGTTCATCGCCTCACCCGAGCTGTAGCCCGTGCCCGCACTCCCTTGGAACGTGATCGAGCGTGCACCGTTAAAGCGGCTGATCTGCGTCGGTCCCGTCGTAAGTTTCGGCTTGAGGAGGGTATCGAGCGGCACCATCTCACCCACAGAGTTGCGGACAAAGACGAACTTCGCCGCCTCTGCCTGTGTACGATAGGTCACGTCGGACTGCAGGACGACCTTGTAGGTGCGCCCGAACTGATTGAAGTCGTTGACCTCATAACCGCCGAAGTTGACCTGCAGTGCCGTGAATACATCCGAGAGCTGAACGCCGAGGTTCTTGACCTTTTCGCGGTCGATCTCGT
>CALALM010000019.1 GCA_937925565.1 uncultured Centipeda sp. | reverse complement strand
GCGCACCGCGCGGCAGATGGCAAAACCGTCAGCGCCGGGCAGCATGACGTCCAGCAGGATAAGGCTGTAATCGCCCGTGAGCGCCAGGCGTTTGCCCTCATCGCCGTCCGATGAGATATCGACGACAAAACCGCTCGCCTCGAGATAGTCGCGCTCCAACTCAGCGATGTCCGTATCATCCTCTACCAGCAAAATCTTCCTCATGACGGATTTCCCTCTTTCACAATGGGCAGCTGAATGACGATGCGCAGCCCGCTCTCGGGGGACTGCTCCGCATGCACGCTGCCTCCCAACGCCGTGATGATCTGCCGTACGATGGCGAGTCCGAGCCCGCTGCCGTGCGCGACATTCGATCGAGCAGCGTCGGTGCGGTAGAAGCTGTCAAAGAGCTTAGGCAGGTCATTTGCCGCGACGCCGACGCCGTCATCATCACAGCGGATGACCAGCTGTTCATTCTCCTCCGCAAGCGACATACGGACGGCAGCCGTATTGCCGCGCCGATATTTGCTGCTGTTCTCCCATATATTCTTAAGCACGCGGGAAAACTCCGCGCGATCGATGCAGATGCGTGCCTTGATCGCAGACTCCTCCATCGAGAGCTGCAGGCCCTGCTCCAGAAAATCCGATGCATGCTCCTGCACGGACTCCGTGAGGAAGTCCCGTGCGCAGACGATCTCCCATGTAAGCGGCAGCTGACCCGCCTCGACGCGCAGGAATTCGCGCAGACGCGTGGTCAGACGCTCCATCGTCGCGGCGGATCCGATGATGCGCTCGGCATACATGCGCTGCTTCTCGGGCGTCCGCGCGATGCCGTCGAGGATGCCGCTTGCATAGCCTTTGATCGCGGTCAGCGGCGTCGCAATGTCGTGGAGGATGCCGATGAAGAGTTCCCGGCGCCGCGCATCCTCCTGCTGCTCGCGTTCACGTGCACGCTTTAGATCACTGCGCATGGTGTCAAAGGCGCGGCAGGTTGCGCCCACCTCGTCATTTCCCATGGGCGGCAGCGCGTGATCGAGATCGCCTCGGCGGATGGCGGCAGCAGCTGTGCGCATCTCCTCCAGCGGCGCAAGAATCTGTGCCGAGAGGAGATGGGCGAGATAGCGGCCAAGCAGGAGGATGCCGGCGGAGGAGATGAGGATGAGCAGAATCAGCGCCGCGTTTAAGACAGTCTCCCGCATATCGCGCGGGATCAGCGGCTCCTCGCCGCTCCCCATCATGGGGACAATGCCGGCACCCATGATGATCGTGCCGCTGCGCGCCCCCTCATAGCGGAAGAAGAGCCCCTCCGTATCCCACGTGAGTGCCGAACCGCCTGCGGTGCATTTGAGCGCAACCATGCGGCGAATCTCCTCGGGGCCTGCGCCCTGCGTCAGATAGCGCGCATCCTTCTGCACCGCGAGGAGACGGACGCCTGCGCCCTCGAGGAGACGGATGTCGTTTTCGATATTATCCAGCTTGAACTTCTTTTTCTCCGATTCGGCGCGCAGCGAGCTCAGCGCAAACTGTACGGAGAGGGTGGCACCCTTTTCCGGCCAGAGAAGGGCAAGCACCTGCTGCTGCAGCGTGCCTGCCTGTCGCAGACCGCCGAGCAGTGCCGCGCCGACAGCGACGAGCACACAGATCGGAATGGCGATCATCAGGGCGTTCGTTACGAGAAGCTTTGTCTTAAGAGAGATATCGCGTATTCCCATGAAGTCACCTCACTTCCGCCGGTACAGCAAAAACCTTTTGCCATTATAACCGAAATAACGCAAAAAATCTGCGTGTGCGGACGAATTTCAAAAAAGTTATTTTTGTGTTTACACTTTATTTAAAATTTCTCCGTATGATGTGTTCATCAGCAGTGATCAAATATATGCCGAAAGGCAGGGAGGAAATCATCATGGAAATGCAGAATGTCAAGAATCAGGTCAAGAGCGTATTCACCCCCGCACGTCTGAAGAAGGCGGCGGCGCTCGCCGTACTCGTCGGCATCGTCAGCGCGGGCGGAGCGTACTATCACCACCAGCAGGCAGAGGCGCGCTCGGCGCAGGAGAAAGAGGCGCGTTCGGCGATGATTGCGGCGCAGGCATCGCAGCGCAATGTCGTTCTCATCGACGAGGCGCATGTGCGGGCGATTGCGGCGGAGGCAATCGGAAAGAGCGAATCGGAGCTGAACTTCCGTACGGTCCAGCTGACAATGAAAGATCATGACGAGCGGGACGGAAAGCGCGGCCGCAGGCATGAGAAGGGGAAGGACCGCAGGGAACATCGTGAGGAGCGGAGGGAACATGACCGTGATGACAGGAATGGTATGATGCCGCTGCCCCCAGCGCAGAATGCTCCGGCAAACGGCCCTGCCGCCCAAGGAACGCCTGCTCCCGCTCCGATGGAGGGCGCCGCGCAGCCTGCGGCCGCTCCTGCGCCGATGACGGCTCAGCCGGACTTCCATCCCGTCTACAAGGTGAAGTGCTTCGCTGGGAATGTGGAGTACAAACTCCGCATTGACGCCGTGACCGGGACCGTGCTCTCAAGCAAGGTGGATGTGGACGACGATATCTTTTAAGAAGAAATATTGTCTCGGAAAACAGCGATATAAACGAACAAAAACCTGCCGCAGTGATGCGGCAGGTTTTTGCTGTGCAAAAGGAAGCGGTGCGGACATCTTTTACCGCAGCAGGAAGAAAAGTGCTGGATAGACGAGGAAGAAGAAGGCGATGCTGGTGGTGAGAAAGCCGGAGACGGTGTAGTCGACGTTGAGGTGATAGAGTTTCGCCGCGGTGACGGAGTTGATCGCGCCC
>CALALM010000018.1 GCA_937925565.1 uncultured Centipeda sp. | reverse complement strand
GACCTTGCCGAGAATCTGTACATCTGTTTCGTAAAAGGGCTCCATCGAGTCATTCTCCGGCTGCAGTCGAATACACGTCTTCTCACGAAAAAAGCGTTTCACCGTCGCGGATTCGCCATCGATCAGCGCCACGACAATGTCCCCATTGTTCGCCGTTGGCTGTTGGCGCACGAGCACGAAGTCCCCGTCGAAGATACCGACGTTGATCATGCTGTCTCCCTGGATACGCAGCATGAACACATCTTCTGCCGTACCGATCAGCCCACGCGGGAAGGAGAATACCTCCTCCACGTTCTGCTCTGCGAGGATCGGCTCCCCCGCCGTCACCGTTCCGACAAGCGGCACGGGAATCGTGCGGCCCCACGGATTCTCGCCCATGATGTCGATCGCTCGCGGCTTCGTCGCATCCCGTCGGATCGCGCCGTTCTCCTCGAGCATGGCGAGATAGCGGTGCACCGTCGAGCTGGACTTCAGCCCGACCGCAGTTCCGATCTCACGCACCGAGGGCGGATATCCCTTCTCCACCAAAAAATCTTTGATATACTGCAAAATTTCGGATTGGCGCCGTGTGGATATTCTGGTTTTCTTCACGGTTATACCCCCTGACAGGATCATACGCATATAGTCTTTTATATCATATCATATATACGTTCTAAAAAAAAGAGGGTTGCACAAAAAATTCTCAATTTGTATCAAATTTTTGTTCCGCATCGTGGAGAATGCCATCGCGGCGCTCCTTTGAGGCAACGAAATAATCGTGCACTGCCTGCCGATCACCTGCTTCTACTGCGGTAATAACCTCACTGAGGATCGTCTGCAGCTGACGCAGGGAATCTGCAATCGGTTTCTCATTCGTCATGCAGATGTCCGCCCACATGTCCGCATTGGATGAAGCAATGCGCGTTGTGTCCTTGAATCCACCGCCGATGAGCTTGAGACAGGAGTCCAGATCATCGCCGCTGCGATTGAGCAGCGTGACGAGTGCCGCTGCCGCCAGATGCGGCACATGACTGATGACTGCTGCACAGCGGTCATGCTGCTCCAGATCGAGCGTCGTAAAATTCGCGCGCGTATGGCACAGAACTGCCATCAGTCGCTCCTTGACCTCCTGCGGCACCGCCGGGTCATCGATGATGACATATGCCTTGTTGACAAAGAGATCCTTCGTTGCCGCCTCTACACCGCTCTTCTCACGTCCCGTCATGGGATGCCCCGGCACATAGTATATATGCGGGGGCAAAATCCGATGCAGAGCCTCGTAGACATAGCCCTTCGTACTTCCCGCATCCGTCAGAATCGTGCCCTCTTTCAAATATGGCAGAATCCTCTCCACCATCGGTACAATCTGCAAAACCGGCGGACTAAGATAGACGATATCCGCATCTCCGACCACAGCTGCAAGATCCGATGAGGCATGGTCCACCGCGCCGCAGTCTATCGCGGCGCGCATGGATGTCTCCGAACGACAGAGCCCCGTAATATAGATGCCATCGCCGAGTGCCGCCTTGAGGCAAAGTCCGAGCGATCCGCCGATGAGCCCCACACCGATGATGGCAAGCTTCGTGCGGCTCATGCACGCCGCCCGACGGCAGGCGCAATCTGGCGCACCTCATCCATCAGCATCTCAAAATTGCGCGGGACAAGACTCTGATCCCCATCCGAAAGCGCCACCTCCGGATGGCAGTGCACCTCGATGATGAGACCGTCTGCCCCGACCGCAACGGAAGCACGCGCCAAGGGGCGCACCATCTGCCAACGGCCTGTGCCGTGACTTGGATCGGCAATGACAGGGAAATGAGTCAATTCCTTCAGTGCTGCCACAGCGTTGAGATCCATCGTATTGCGTGTAAATGTTTCATAGGTACGGATCCCGCGTTCACAGAAGATGATATTGCCGTTCCCACCTGCAGCAATGTATTCGGCCGCATTCAGCCATTCACTGATGGTCGCAGAGAGTCCGCGCTTGAAGAGCACGGGTGTCTGTACTTTTCCAAGAGCCTTGAGCATTTGGAAATTCTGCATATTGCGCGCTCCGACCTGCAGGAGATCAGCGTACTCCGACACGAGTTCAATATCGTCCTTGTCTACGACCTCAGTTACTACGCGCAAACCGGTTCTATCACCCACATCGCGAAGAATCTTCAGCCCCTCAAGGCCGAGCCCCTGAAAGTCATAGGGACTCGTACGAGGCTTGAATGCGCCTCCACGCAGAAATTGAGCGCCTGCTTCCTTGACTTTAACCGCAACATCGTAGAGTTGATCATAGCTCTCCACGGAGCAGGGTCCCGCCATGATGGCGAGCTGCTCACCGCCAACGGGGAACCCTGCCACGTCCACAATCGTATTCGATGGATGGAAGTCACGGCTGACCAGCTTGTACTTTTCTGTAATACGAACCGTTTTCTCAACTCCCTCCATCATATTCATCTCAAGGCCCGCGATAATCTTCTTATCGCCGATCACACCGATGATGAAGCGATCCTCACCCTTCGAGAGGTGCGTGCGGAGTCCTGCCTGTTCGATCTTTGCAGTGACCTGATCAATATTCGCCTGTGTGGCTCTGGGATTCATAACAACAATCATAATGCGCCTCCATCATACCTTGATCATAGCAATCTCATCACAGTTCGGATATTTCGGGCAGTCAATGCACTCTTTCCAAACCTTCTGCGGCAGTTCCTCCCGACTGATGCGGATAAAGCCGAGTTTTCGAAAAAAATCCGGCTTATAGGTAAGCGTGAACACCTTCTCAATCCCAAGTACATCGCCCTCATTGAGGAGCAGCTGCACGATCTCCGCACCAATTCCCTGGCGCGTATGTTCGGGAGTAATCGCCATCATGCGTACCGATCCCACATGATATGCAGAGCTCCGACGCCGATCACACGCCCCTCTTCCTCTGCCACAACCATGTCACGCAGATTCTCGTAGAGCGTGTTGCGCGAACGCGGGAGCATTTCGCCTTGTGCCGCATAGATATTCACAAGTCCATAGATGGACTCGATGTCATCAAATCGCGCCTTGCGATAAATCAAGCCTCCACGCTCCTTTCGTTTATGCAGCACTGCTCGGACAGACCGGACTGAGCGGACAGTCGGCGCAGAGGGGTTTGCGCGCTTTGCAGAGCTGACGTCCATGGAGGATCAGCCAGTGATGCGCGTCGCTCCAATCATCGCGCGGAATCGCCTTTTGCAGTCCCTTCTCCACCTCGAGCGGTGTTTTGCCGACCGCAAGACGCAGGCGGTTCGCCACGCGAAACACATGCGTATCGACCGCAATCGCAGGTGCATGAAAGGCGACGCTCATCACAACATTTGCTGTCTTGCGTCCGACTCCGGGGAGTCTTTGCAGCGCCTCGAAGTCCGCCGGAACCTCTCCGCCGTATTCCTGCAATAGGATATCACAGGTTTCGAGAATATGCTTTGCCTTCATGCGGAAGAACCCGCAGTCATGGATCGCCGCCTCAAGTTCCGCCTGTCCGAGCGAGGCAATTGCCTCGGGCGTATTCGCACGCGGAAAGAGTCGGCTCGTCACGATGTTCACGCGTACATCCGTACACTGCGCCGAGAGAATCACCGCGATTAGGAGCTCGAACGGTGTCTTGAATTCCAGTGCCGGCTTCGCGTTGGGATAGAGTGTTCGGAGAATGCGTAGCTGCTCCGCTTTGATGGCTTTCGTTACTCTCATATCAGTTCGTCAGCGACCTCGTCGGCGCAGGGATCCGACCGCCGCGCGCAATGAATGCCGCCGAACTGAAACTGCTGCGCACGGGTACAATCGGCGAATAGCCGAGGAGGCCACCGAATGATACACCCTCGCCGACCTTCTTGCCCGGCACGGGGATCACACGCACCGCCGTCGTCTTGTTGTTCACCATGCCGATCGCCGCCTCATCCGCAATGATCGCGGAAATCGTCGCGGCGGGCGTATCGCCTTCGATTGCGATCATATCGAGACCAACCGAGCAGACGCAGGTCATCGCCTCGAGTTTTTCAATCGAGAGGCTGCCACGCTCCACCGCGTCAATCATGCCCTCATCCTCACTGACGGGGATGAATGCGCCCGAAAGGCCGCCGACATGCGAGCTCGCCATGAGCCCCCCCTTCTTAACTGCATCATTGAGGAGGGCAAGCGCCGCCGTCGTCCCCGGCGCACCGCACGCCTCGAGTCCCATCTCCTCAAGAATACGCGCCACACTGTCCCCGACCTCTGAGGTCGGCGCAAGCGAGAGGTCAATGATGCCGAACGGCACACCAAGCCGCCGCGACGCCTCACGTGCAACAAGCTGCCCCACGCGTGTGATCTTAAATGCCGTACGCTTGATCGTCTCTGCGATCTCCGTAAAGTCCGCGCCCTTAATGTCTTCGAGCGCATGCTTCACGACGCCGGGACCGCTAACACCCACATTGATAACGCGATCGCCCTCGGCAACGCCGTGAAACGCGCCTGCCATAAAGGGGTTATCTCCCGGTGCGTTGCAAAACACGACGATCTTCGCGCAGCCGATTGCCTCCTGCTCACGCGCCAGCTCTGCCGTACGCTTGATCACATCGCCCATTTCGCGCACGGCATCCATGTTAATGCCCGCCTTTGTTGAGCCAATGTTTACCGATGAGCAGACAATATCCGTCGTCGCCATCGCCTGCGGAATCGAGTCGATAAGCACGCGATCGCCGCGTGTCATTCCCTTTTCAACCAGTGCAGAAAATCCGCCGATGAAATCGACCCCGACCACCTTCGCAGCACGGTCAAGCGCTTCCGCAACAGGCACAAACGAATCCGTCTGACAGGCATCCGCCGCAATCGCGATTGGCGTAACAGAAATGCGCTTGTTGATGATGGGAATGCCGTACTCCGTTTCGATGTCTACACCCGTACGCACGAGGTACTCTGCCGAGCGAGTGATCTTCTCATACACATTCTGGCAGAACTTGTCGATGTTTGGATGCGCGCAGTCACGCAGGGAAATCCCCATCGTGATCGTGCGCACATCGAGACGGTTCTCCGTAATCATTCGATTGGTTTCACGGATGTCCTCAAATGTAATCACTCTGCCGCTCCTCACTCAAATACTGTGCATGACCTGAAAGATCTCCTGATGTTGGAGTTTAATCTCAAGACCACGCTCCTCACCCTTCTTTCGCAGAAGTTCCTGCAAATCC
>CALALM010000017.1 GCA_937925565.1 uncultured Centipeda sp. | reverse complement strand
TAGTATGGCAAAGGAAATTTTCAAGAACGATTGGCAGGAACTGCTTGCGGACGAGATGGCACAGCCGTATTATCGGGAACTGCGCGCATTTCTCATCGAGGAGTACCGAACGAAGCGCATCTACCCCGATATGTTCGCAATCTTCAACGCGATGCACTATACGAGCTTTGCGGAGACGAAGGTTGTCATCCTCGGACAGGATCCGTACCACGGCGACGGACAGGCCCATGGGCTCTCGTTCTCCGTGCAGGTCGGCATCGATCCGCCGCCGTCGCTGCTCAACATCTACAAGGAGCTGCAGGACGATCTCGGGATCATACCGCCTGCGCATGGCTGTCTCATTCCTTGGGCGAAGCAGGGCGTGCTCCTCCTCAACACCGTGCTGACTGTTCGTGCTCATGCGGCAGCGTCTCATCAGGGACACGGTTGGGAGCGGTTCACAGATCATATCATTCGGCTGCTCGGCGCACGCGAGCGTCCGCTCGCCTTTATCCTTTGGGGAAGCCCCGCACGGCGCAAGCGCAGCCTTATCACGAATCCGCGCCATCTCATCATCGAGTCGCCGCACCCGAGTCCGCTCTCGGCACATCGCGGCTTCTTCGGCAGCCGCCCCTTCTCGCGCGTCAATAATTTTCTCACGGCGGCGGGTGAGACGCCGATCGTATGGCAGCTGCCTCCGGCGGAGGAGATCACGGCATAGAATTTAGGGATACATTCATTCTGTTTCGCTAATATTATGATATAATAGGAAACAAAGGAGGCGATGCCGTGCGTACGATTGGGGAGACGAAAAGGTCTTATGATGCAGCGTGCAAGGAAGTACTCGCCGACCGTTATATCCTCGCGAATATTCTAAAGGAATGCGTGGAAGAGTTTCGAGATGAATCCATTGGCTTCATCGCCACAGAGTGTATTCAGGGGGCGCCTGAGATCAGCACGGTGCCCGTGAGGGCTGATGATGCGGAACGCCTGCGGCTGGATGGGTTGAATACGGAGGATGTTTCCCTAACAGAGCCGGTCATTCACTATGACATTCGTTTCCGTGCACTGCTTCCCCGGACGAACAGATCCCTCAAACTCATCATCAATGTGGAAGCGCAGAATGACTTTTCACCAGGATACTCCCTGCTGAAACGCGCACTGTATTATTGTTGTCGGATGATTTCAGCACAGTATGGCACGGTGTTTTCTCATGCTTCCTACGATGATATCGAGAAGGTGTATTCCATCTGGATCTGCACACATCCAAGTGATGAATGGGCGTATACGATTACGAAATATGCCATGCAGGAATCCAATCTTATGGGGCATGCACATGCCAAGCGCGAAGAGTATGATTTGATTGTGCCGATCATGGTATGTCTGGGGAAGCGGAAATATTACGAACTCAAGGGGCTCTTTCGACTGCTGAATATGGTTCTTTTGCATCGAAGTCGGAATGATCGCAGTGAAGTGTTGAATGAACTAAAAGAGAAATTTAATGTTATCATGACGCCGAATTTGGAGAGAGGGGTGGCACAAATGTGCAATTTGAGCGAAGGTGTGTATAGGGATGGCGTGGAATACGGGCTCGAGCAGGGGCTCGAGCAGGGGCTCGAGCAGGGGCGCATGGAAACGGTGCTTGCCCTTCTGCGGGAGAAAATGCCGCTCGATCTGATCGCGCGTGTTACTAAACTCTCTGTGGAGAAAATACAGGACATCGGAAGACTGAACGGTATTTTGTAAAAGTATGCGTTACTCCATCACAAAACAGCGGAAAGGAGAAACCTCATGAAAATATTATCTCTGCGAAACATTTGCACACTTGGTCTGCTGGTCTGTTTCGGCGGATGCGGCACTCCTGCCGTGACATCGGGGGAGATGCCGCATGAAATCGTACAGAAAAATATGCCGCTGGATGGGCAGAAGGAAATCTACCTTGCGGGCGGCTGTTTCTGGGGGACGGAGCTCTATTTGGGACTTGTGCACGGTGTGATCTCCGTGGAGAGCGGTTATGCGAACGGACAGACATCACATCCGTCGTACCGCGAAGTGTGCAGCGGAAGCGGTCACGCGGAGACGGTGCACGTCGTCTATGATCCGCAGATTGTTTCTCTCGACGAGATACTGACGGATTTTTACGATTCCATCGACCCGACAGCGAAGGACCGGCAGGGCAATGATATCGGGCGGCAGTATCGTTCCGGCATCTACTACGTGCCGAATGCGGACGGCAGTGAGAGTACCGACGCAAGCGTGATTCGCGCCTCACTCGATAATTTGCAGCAGCGCATCGGCAAACCGATCGCGATCGAGATGGGGGAGATTGTGAACTTCTATCGCGCCGAGGAGGATCATCAGGAATATCTTGAGAAGAACCCGAACGGATACTGCCATATTTCGCCGGCGCTTATCGCCAGAATGCGGGAGAAGCGCGCGGCGGCAGAGCGTGCAGAGGAAACGAAGTCAACGCGCACCTACACGAAGCCTTCGGATGCTGAACTCAAGGCACGCCTGACGGATCTGCAGTACGCCGTTACGCAGGAGAAGGCGACCGAGCGACCGTTCTTCAACGAGTACGACCATGAATTCCGCGAGGGCATCTACTGCGATATCACGACAGGTGAGCCGCTCTTCATCTCGACGGATAAATACGATTCGGGCTGCGGCTGGCCGGCGTTCTCGCGTCCGATTGACAGTACACTGATCGCGGAGCATGAGGATCGCTCGCACGGCATGGTGCGCACGGAGGTCACGGCGGCGACCAGCGGCGCGCATTTGGGGCACGTCTTCAACGACGGTCCTGCCGCGACAGGTGGTCTGCGCTACTGCATCAACAGTGCCTCCCTGCGTTTTATCCCGAAGGAGGATATGGAGCGGGAGGGGTATGGCGACTATCTCTATCTGCTGGAAAAGTAGATTTGAAAAGTTCTCATGTGTTGAGAGAATTTATGAAATATTTCTTTTGCGTATTGACAAGCACTTCATCCAATGTTATCTTTATCGAAGTGTTTTAGGAAGCATTGATCAGTTCAGCACTTCCATTATGAAAACTTTATAGCCATTGGATCAGGTGTTACAACACTTAATAGAAAATCCGGTAAAGGAAGTAATGTCCACAAAGCCGGAGCGGTCCCGCCACTGTATCAGTGAGCAAACCTGCAAGAAAATACGAATGGTATTTTCGATCATGTCACTGGGGGTATCCCTGGGAAGGCGCAGGTGAGCAACGAACTGAAGCCAGGAGAACTGCCTGATTGACAATCGCCGTTTGACCTGCGAGTGATGGGGAT
>CALALM010000016.1 GCA_937925565.1 uncultured Centipeda sp. | reverse complement strand
GAGTGGCTCGACAAGAGACCCTTCAAAATAAGAATCCCCGTGGTAGGAAAGCAGACTGCCGTTGTCCATCACCTGCCGATGGAAGATCCCGAACGTCGCATCCCCGCCGATGTGAGGAAACGAGTAACCGGGCGCATAGGCACGTACATCGCCGATATTCGGCTGTATGACGAATTTGTCGCCGACGTTGTACTGCCCCTTCCATTCATCCCCCACCGCGCGAATGCGTCCGCAGAACTCATGTCCTACGATGATCGGATGCTCCGCGATATCAGGTGGAACCTTGCGATGCTCCGCCCCGTTGAATACCGCCTTGAGCGTAGACATACAGAGACTGTCCGTAACGATCTCGACCATGATCTCATCCGAACGGATCGAAGGAAGGTCGAACTCCTCCAGACGCAAGTCATACTTTCCATACAGACGAACTGCCCTCGTTTTCATAGAAGACCCCCCTTTCTTTCGATCATCCTGCTCAGGCAAGAATGCCGAGCCAAGCGCCGATAATGCCGACCGCAAAGAGCCCGAAGATCAGTGTGATGGGGCTGATGTTCTGCCGGAGCAACTTGCACAGGAGCAGCGTCAGTCCAAGCCCGAGCATGCCGGGCATCAGCTGATCGAGAATGTTCTGCACCGTCGTCACGACTACCGTCCCATCGGGACTCATGATCTCAGAAACCACAACCGGGATATCAATGTGCGTCCACTTGGCAATCAGTGCACCCATGACAAACATACCGAGGATGGTGGCGCCCTCCGTGATCTTTTGCAGCAGATTGCCGCTGAGATCGCGCACGACGAGATCAATGCCCTTGCTGTAGCCATAGACAACGCCGAAGTAAAGCGAGGCAAGGCGCACGATGTTGAACAGCAGGAAAAAGATCACAGGACCGAGCAGGCTGCCGCTGAGTGCAAGGCTCGCGCCAAGTGCCGCCGTGATCGGTCGCAGCGTCCCCCAGAACACGGGATCACCAACACCACAAAGCGGTCCCATCAGACCGATCTTGATGCTGTTGATCGTGCCGTCCGATACCTCCGCGCCGTTCGCGCGTGCCTCCTCCATCGCCGCCGTGACACCGAGAACGGGACCCGCACATGCAGGTGTTACATTGAAGAAGTTCAAATGCCGCTTGAGTGCCGCCGCCTGTTCCGCCTTGTCGTGGTAGAGGCGCTTGATGGCAGGAACCATATCAAAGCAGAACCCCAGTGCATGAATGCGTTCAAAGTTAAACGATGCCTGCTGGAGATTCGAACGCATGAAAATCTGGAACAAATCCGATTTGGTCAGTTTCTTTTCCATGATGCTCCCCTCCTCAATCTTCCAGTTCATCATCCGCAACCGATGCCGGTGCGGCTGCCGCCGTCTGCGGTGCAGAAAAGCGCGGGTTCAGCTGGACATAGACGATAGCCAACACCGTGCCGATCACACCGAACGCCACGAGGTTAAACGTCGAAAATGCGGCAACGACAAAGCCGAGGTAGAGGAACGGACGGAGGTACTTGCCGCCCATCATATTGATGACCATTGCATAGCCGACTGCAACGACGAATCCGCTCGCAACCTGCAGTCCGACCGTGATCGTCTTCGGAATTGCATCCAGCATCGACTGAATCCCCTCTGGGCTGGCAAATACCGCAACGAGAAATGCCGGAATTGCCACACGCAGCGCCTGAACGACAAGTGCGGAAACATGGCAGACATCAATCATACGGAAATTGGCATTCTCCGCATAGCGATCGGCCGCATGCTGAAAGAACACTGTGACTGTACGCGCAATGACCGTGAGCACCTGTCCGGCGGCGGCAACAGGCAGGGCAATCGCAATGCCCGTACCGATGGACTGGCTGCCGACAATGACAAGAATTGTGGAAATAATGCTTGCAAGAGCTGAGTCCGGCGACTGTGCCGCCCCGATGTTCATCCAGCCGAGTGCAATAAACTCAAGCGTTCCTCCAAGGATGACGCCCGTCGTCACATCCCCGAGGATGATGCCGACAAGTGTGCAGGCGATCAGCGGACGATGCGTCTGAAACGAGTCCAGCACGCTGCCCCAATGACCAACAGGAAAATTTGAAGTCCGGTAATTTCCATGATGATTTACCTCCTCTGCAAATCAACATTACGTTACAGCTTTGACATGATATCCACTTTGCTGTCCGTGGCAATGGGACGGATTTCAAGCTCGATCCCGCGCTCATGCAGACTGCGGAACGCCGCACGGTCGGCGTCGTCGACCGATACCGCCTTTGTAATCTGCTGCTTTCCCTCACGGAATGCCATGCCGCCGATGTTGACGCTCGTGATCGGGACACCGCCC
>CALALM010000015.1 GCA_937925565.1 uncultured Centipeda sp. | reverse complement strand
GCGATCGTCAGCGCACTCTCGCAGTGCTCTTCAAGGAAGGCGCGAATTTCCTCAATATGCTGTGCATCCGCACCCAGAAGGTACAGGGCGCTTTCGGGAGCTTTCCTGCGTGCCGCCCGCACCTTTTCCAACCACTTGACGGTCGGCGGTGCAGCCACGAAAATGTAGTGATCTTCCCTGAGAGCCGTGCGTGATGTCAGGAGGAAGTAGCCCTCATCGCCGCACCAGTTCGTCCCTCCTTTGGGCAGCGCTCCTTTCCGCCGATCCGAGTGGAGGCAGCCCTGCTCATGAAGCAGGTCGGACAGAGCCTCCAGCGCCAACGGATCGATCGTCTTCTCAAGCGGCTGCGGCGGCTTTTTCTTCCAATGCAGGAGGCGCAGGACTTCCTTGGCGCTCAGTTCGGGATAAAGGCTTGCAGGGACATCGTACATGTCGGGGAGACCGCGAAAATGCAGCAGACGCAGGAAGCCGCGCTCTACCATGTCGGCGAGTACGGAGTGCGCGAGCGCGTCGTTCTTGTTCGTCTCCGCTTCAATCCATGAGGCAGTGAACATCGTTTCAATGCCTGCGCGCATCGAAACGATGCGCAGGTAGCCGATGGCAGCAGTACCCTGCTTCAGATAATTCTTGATGGTCTTTGCCGTAGGCTTCTTCTCCGCAGAATGTTCTTCAATTTCGAGCAAGGGGTGCTCGGTCGCATATTTTTCTCGGATGCGCTCGAAAAGCGTCGTGGCAATGCGCTCGTCCTGTGCTTCTTTTGCCGATACGTCTGCGGCGGGAGAGGCGGCACGGACAGGCGCTCCATCTTCCTCAGCGGCGTGGGGGGTATCCTCTTTTCGGGTTGCTTCGCCATGCGCTTTTGGCACATCTGCTTCTTCTGCAGTCAACGTCGCAGGAGTCGATTCTTCCTGCTCATGCAGCAGCAGCGGCGGCTCGCCCATCGTAGCGGCAACGACCAACTTCTCTGGCAAGCGCGTGAGATTCATTGCATAGCTTATGATTTTGCTCTGCGGCTTCAGCGGCTTCTCTTGCTGAAAGGCTTCCATGAGGAGCTTGATATCCCGAAGCAGGTCGGGCTTCTTCCTGCCAAGGGTGTCTGCTTCGAGCGACGGGCAGCTTGCTCTCAGCGTCTCGATGGCAGACTGGCACTCTTCATCTTCCGAATATAGCCTTTGCAGCAGCGCCAGCGCCTCGCGTCCCGCCTCGTTCACGCACTTCTCCTCATAGGCGGAGAGCGCCCGCCGCCAATCGGCGATGGCAAACGAAGCGGGAGCCGCGTCAAGAGCCGCTCCCTTCGCTGCGAGTTCGGTACGCATATCGGATATTTCTTTCAGGCTGTCCCTGAGCGCCCACATGGCATCTTCTTCGGGCAGTGCCTTTTGCTCGACATCTTCAAGCAAAAGGCACATTTTCCGTGCAGCGTCTTCGAGACGCCTTTCCGCATCATCCAACAGTTCATACAGGGATTTCACATCGACACGGTTTTCCATTCTCCCACCTCACCAACGAGGAAAATCTTCGGAATCTTTTCTATCTTGAGTTTACAATCTAAATGCAACGGCAAATAAAAAAGAAAACGTGACACATAGGAATCTGATACAATGGTGTTTGCAAAGACCACATTGATCAAGGAGCATCCTATGTGTCACTACCACCATCTTACACTAATTGAACGGGAAAAGATAATGTTTTTTCGCGCCCAGGGCAAAAATCTCTCGGTGATTGCCAAAGAGCTTGGACGCTCTAAGGCGACCATTTCAAGAGAACTGCGACGCAACGGAAGCGACACATTATATATTCCTGCAATGGCGCATAAACAGTATCGTACACGTCGCAAGAAATGCCGTCCGCACAAAAAACTGGACACCCCCGACCTACTTGCTCTCGCCAAGGACAAACTCATCAAACATCAATGGTCGCCGGAAGAAATCGCAGGACGTTTACGTTTGGAAAAACATTGCGCATCCATCAGCTACGCTACGATCTACCGAGGAATCTATGCAGGGATGTTCGATGAGGCGAAGCGATCCCGCGGTGCTCGTGGTGCAGCACGCAACCTGAGGCACAAGGGAAAAACGCGCCATAAGAAAGGGCATGAGGAGCGCCGTGAAAAAATTTGTATCAGCAACGAGCTTTCTGCCCGTCCACGTGCAGCCAATCATCGGAGGCAGCTTGGTGATTGGGAGGGTGACACCGTTGCAGGAAAAACGGGGCGGGCATGTTTTGTCACACTCGTTGACCGAAAGAGCCGCTTTGCCACCGGCGGCAAGGCGGACAAAAAGAACGCATGTGAGGTCAACCGTGTCATGATTCGTGCGCTCCAAGGGCTTCCCGTAAAAACCATCACACCGGATCGCGGGAAGGAGTTTGCCCGTCACGCAGAGGTAACATCCGTCCTACAGGCACCATTCTACTTCCCTGAGCCACATCAGCCTTGGCAGAGGGGAACCAACAAGAACACGAACAACTTGCTACGAGAATATTTCCCGAAAGGACAGGACCTTACGGATATTTCGGAAGATCACCTCCAAGAGGTTTTTGATGAGCTGAACAAGCGTCCACGTAAATGCCTCGGGTATCATACTCCCTATGAAGTTTTCTATAAGAAAAAGTTGCACTTGACTTGACAATTCGCCGTTTGTCAAAATAAAAGGTTCATTGTAAAATGAAATCGGACACATAAAAAGTAGAACA
>CALALM010000014.1 GCA_937925565.1 uncultured Centipeda sp. | reverse complement strand
TCGGCTGTGCGGCGGCACTTGCCGTACTCGACATCCTCGACGAGGAGAATGTATTGGAGCAGGCGGAGAATACCGCCGCATGGCTGACAGAGCACATGATGGATGCCTTCGGCGCACATCCGAATGTCGGCGAGATCCGCCACATCGGTCTGATTCACGCCGTGGAATTGGTTGAGGACAGGGGAGAGAAGCGCCCCTTTGACGGCAAGCGCCGGCTCGGCTACGCGATCTACCGCCGCGCGTTGAAACACGGGCTGCTCCTGCGCCCGCTCGGCGATGTCCTCTACTTCAATCCGCCGCTGAATATTGGAAAGCCCGAGCTCGAAATCGCCATTGAGCGTATGAGGCTCTCGATGGACGAAGTGCTCGGGGCATAAATATCGCATGAAAAGAGACGTCCGATGGGCGTCTTTTTGGTATTTGTCCTATTCTTGGAGAAAAGACGCATGGCAGATGATTGAATGGAACGGCGTTCAATGATATAATATCACCGTTTACATCTGTGCGAAGGGAGGTGTGGCAGTGTCGATGGATGAGTTTGCGTGGCGGGTGCGTCTCGCGCGTCGACGCAAGTCACATGAGCGGAAGTTTGTGATTGCGGCGGGGCTGATTGTCCTGACGATTTTAGTGCTTGCGTGGTACCTTGCTTACTATATTCAGCGTCCCGAGTATGTGCTGGCGCAGACGGTGGCAGCGATCAAGGCGCATGATTTGGATGCGTTTCAGCGCCGTGTGAATGTCGCGGCAGTCGCAGATGCGGGCTATGATGACCTCACCTATGTTCTCTTTGCGCGCGATACGAGCCTCAAGGAGTCGGAGCGGGAGGCTTCCGGCAAGTTCTATCAGAACATCAAGGGAAGTGTCACAGGGGGGCTGGTGCGCACGATTGAGAATGCTGTCCAAAATGCTGTGTGGGCAGAGCCTGAGGGCGTGGACGAGCTCAAGGGACGTCAGCTTGGCATCGACTTTGAGTACCTGATGGAGTGCAGTCATCTGCGCGATACCGCTCTTCTCAGCATTGGTGAGGTTGTACGCGATGGAACCGGTGCCAAGGCAACGATCATCGTCCTCGATGAGGGCACGGGTCTTGAGTTCCCCCTGCAACTGCGCATGGAGAAAGGGAAAGTGGGCTGGCAGATCGTTCGTGTGGTGAATTATCGTGCCTATCTCGAGGCGGTTCAGACAGTGGCGGGTGAAGATATCTCGCGCTACATTAAGGCGACCCGTCCCATTGTCGACCGTTACAACGGTGTCTTTCGCTCAATGCAGTATGAGTTTCGTAGTTTCACGGAAACAGTGCGTAGCACCTATACGACCGAATACCGCAACTCACTCATCCATCTTTTGCAGGATGAGATGATTCCCGCTTTGAAAAAATATCAGCGTGAGCTCGACGAGGTGGAGATCCCGCAGGGCGCAGCGTATCTTGCCGCTCAGCGAAAAGCGGCGACAGAGGCGTCCATCGCCTCATATGAGAGTTTTGTGAAAGGACTGGATTCGGGACTGCCCGAGGATTTTGCCCGTGCGGAGACACTGCACAAGCAGGCGCTTACTTACGACCTGCGCGTCGGCGACATGATCCGCCGCGGGGCGGTGAACGCAGAGACGCCCGCGACACCGTGACCCGCACATACGAAAAAGTCTTACCATACGCATCTGTGCGCGTGTGGTAAGACTTTTTCTATGCGGAAGATTGTTGTTCCGTTTGGTACAGCGTTCTGCGGCAACCGAAGAAAAGCAGCGCTGTCATCACAAAGAAGCTCGCGTTGTAGGCATTGTAGACAACGTACATGGAGTGAATGCCGGCCATGTCCCAGCCCCAGCACCACGCGACGCGGAAGATGCAGTAGGCGGCGAGTGCGGTCACCATGGGATAGAGGGTGTCGCCGAGTCCGCGGATTGCGCCGATGTAGATCTGATTGATGCCATAGAGGAAGTAGAACGGGAAAGTGCAGTAGACGGCGTCGAGCGCGTTTTTTGCGACGGCGGGATCGTCCGTAAAGAGGGAGACGAGTGTGGGTGCGCTGAGACCTGCGACGAGCGCCATCCCCATTGCACCGAATCCCGCGATCCTGAGGCTCACATTGAGTCCCGCACGCACGCGTACAAAATCGTGTGCGCCGACATTCTGCCCGATGAAGCTCGTGAGCGCGATCCCGAACGCAAAGAGCGGATAGTAGAGGAAGCCTTCGATGCGCGCGTACACGGTCATGCCCGCCATCGCCGCATAGCCGAACGAGTTGATGTAGGTTTGGATGACGAGCGAGGAGATGCTCATAAAGACGGCTTGGAGTCCCGCAGGAATACTTGTGCCGAGGATGGGCAGGAGGTGTACGGGCGCAAAGATGGGGCAGTGAAGGCGTGGCTGCCACGCGCCGTGGAGATGGCAAAATTTGCGCAGGGAAAGAGCTGCCGCCGCATACTGGGCGATCACGGTGGCGGCTGCCGCACCTGCGATGCCGCACGGAATGACGATCAGGAGAAGCACATCGAGCAGGATGTTGAGCACGACAGAAACGGCGAGATAGTGCAGGGTGCTCGTTGTATTGCCGAGTGCGCGCAGGATGGCGGCTGCCGTGTTATAGAGGAGCTGCGCGAGCATACCGACAAGGGCGACGCGCAGATAGAGACTCGCCATCGGGATAAGTTCATCGGGGGTGGAGAGCGCGGCGAGGAGGGGAGGTGTCAGCAGAA
>CALALM010000013.1 GCA_937925565.1 uncultured Centipeda sp. | reverse complement strand
CGAGCGTGATGATGCCCGTCCCCTGACAGTCGTCGTTGAAGACGGGATAGGTCTTTTGGTAGCGGCGCAGGATAGGCGCGGCGTTCGGCCGCCCGAAGTCCTCAAAATGCAGGTAGAGTTGCGGGAAAAGCCGCTCCGCTGTCTGCACAAAGCTGTCGATGAAATCATCATACACCTTGCCGCGCACGCGCGCGTGCCGATTGCCGAGATAGAGCGGGTCGCGGAGCAGACTCTCGCGGTTCGTCCCGCAATCGAGCATGACGGGCAGCACCGACGCGGGGTCGATCCCCGCCGCCGCTGTATATACCATCAATTTTCCGACGGCGATGTCCGCGCCGTTCGTCCCCCAGTCGCCGATGCCGAGGATGCCCTCCGCATCCGTTGCAACGATCAGGCGGATCTCACGCCCGCCCGCCGCCGCGCGCAGTGTCTCCTCGATCTCCTCGGGGCGGTCGATGGAGAGATAGGCGGTCTCCTGCGGATTGATGAACTGCTCGCTGTACTGCTGAATGCTCTCCGCGATCACGGGATCGTAGACGATCGGCATTAACTCGACGATGTGCTGACGGAATACATAGTAGAAAAGGCGGCGGTTGCGGTTGAATACCTCCATGAGAAAGCGGCGCTTCTCGATCCCCGAACTCTTGCGCTCCATCTGCTGATAGATGCGCTCCGCCTGCTCCTCGATCGTGTCGATGTGCGGCGGCAGCAGCCCCATCAGCCCATATGCGGCGCGCTCCTCTGCGCTGAACGCCGTCCCCTTGTTCCGAAATGAATCGCCCAGCAGTTCATACCCCATCTTGTCCATAATTTTCTCCTTTTGACAGATGAATATCCCTTCGTTTATATTCGAGAAACACGCGGCATTTTCCTGTATCACAGCATTTTATAATCGACGAACAAAAAAGGCTGCTGCATGAAGTCGTTTGACTCATACAACAGCTTTTTTGTTCGTGTTTCCTAAACGCTCAAGACGCCCCTTCCACCATGCTCCGCATGGTTCCCCTCCCCCCGTTTCGACGGGGGAGGCTTCCAGATAGCGGCGGCATACTAGCTCCCCCGTCTGAGACGGAGCCTGTGCGCGGGACCCGTAGAAGGGGCGCTCCGAGAGCAGCTCCCTTTTGTATGCGGCGGGAGGCTTTTATCCGACCGCCTTTGCCATCGCCTCACCGAGTGCCGTGCACGCAGCGAGCGCATCATCGTCGGGTTCGTTCTCACAGGTCACGCCGTCCGCGACCATCGTTGCCCCTGCATCCTTCGTGCGGTTCGTCCACGTCTCCATGAATGCGCCGCCGCCCCAGCCGTATGAGCCGAACAGCCCGACCTTCACGCCCTTCAGCTGGCTCTCCGCCTCGGCGAAGAACGGCTCGAACTCGCCCTCATCGAGCTCCTCCACGCCACAGGCAGGGCAGCCCATCAGGATGCCGTCGTAATCCGCGATCCGATCGGCAGAGAAATCGCCGACGCGGATGAGTTCGCCCTCTGCACCGCCCTTCGTGACCCCTTCCAGGACCGCATTCGCCATTGCCTCCGTATTCCCCGATCCACTCCAAAACACAACAGCAATCTTTGCCATCTGAAAATCCTCCCTTGGATGATTCGTTTCGTTTCTCTGATGATAACATTTATCAGTTTCTGATGCAATCTTTTTTTGAAGATTTTTCTCATTATTGTTTGTGCTTGACAGGAGTGCTATACTGTAACGCAAAGGCTTCTATAAGATTACACAAAGCGCCCCTTCCACCGCTTGCGCGGTCTCCCTCCCCCGTACCGACGGGGGAGGCTTTGAGTTTACGGTATCTTACCTGCCACAGCGGAGGACGTGCCGCGCTTGCAAGGCGATCAGGGCGCTTGTGAGGAACGGCGTTTTCTGACGATAAAAGGAATCTCCATGAAAAAAGAAACATTCAACGTCACGGGCATGACCTGCTCGGCGTGTTCGGCGCGCGTGGAGCGCACCGTAAAAAAGATGGAGGGGACGGCGCGTTCACACTCTCCTCGGATCCTCAAAATCCAATCGATACAAATAAAAGCGGGCCCTTGTCTGCGCCGTATAGAGCGTGGCGCGCAGACGCTCTGTCTGCGGCTCGTTCCTGTAAGTATGATGGATATAAATAACGATGTCGGACTCCAGCCCCTTAAAGCCCTGAATCGTACGGTAAGCAATTCCCTCGGAAGCTGCACCCCCACGCGTGTCACGGATCGCGTGCCCGCCAACCGCCACCGTTTCGGCGAGAATCGAATGTTCTTTCCTGCGGTTGCTCAAAATCACGATTTTATCCGGCGCAATGCCCTCCCTGTTCACCAATTTATGAACGGTCGCATCAATAAAGTGAACCGCCTCCGCCCGACGTGAAAATCTCCGATGTTCCGGTGCAACGCCCTCCACCCGATTTGCAACCGTATCCAGTCCGAGTGCCGTCTGCTCCTGTGCATAGCGATAGATATTGGCGGTATTGCGTATGTTGTAGCGAAGGACAAACGGCGCACCGTCGATAAAGAATTTTTCACCGAAGCTGCGCGCGAATATATTTTGCGCCCGGTCATAAAGCACATAGAGCGCCCCTTCATCCTTGCACAGGAGATTGGCGCAGTATGCCCAGTCCTCCGTAAAATCCTGACCTTCATCCACAACGACGAGGTCATACTTTGGAAGGGAGGGCAGCTTTTCAAGGAGCGCACTGTATTCTCTGCACCCGTCTTTTTCTACCGCCGTAAGCGCCGCCTGCTTGAGCAGCGCGACGGCAAGGGAATCCATTGTATGACATGCCGCGCGTGCATCGGCAAGCACCGTGGAGGCATAGTCCGCGAGCGCCTTGTTGTAGCACAGATACAGTGCCCGCCCGCCTGCCTGAATGCAGCGCAGGACCTTCTTGAAGCCGATCCATGTTTTGCCCGTCCCCGCGCCGCCCACAATAAAGGCGCGGGGATAATGCGTCAGGAGGTCGATCACCGCGTCCTGTACGACATTGATGCGGTCCAGCTCACGCGCTTTGTCCGGGAGCAGCGCCCCCGAGGAGATGGAGAGAGCCACGCGCTTATTGACAAGGCGGAGAAACAGATCCCTTGTATGCCCCGAGAGGAATGCCGATCCGATTTGCCGTCTTGTCTGAAAGTATTGAAAGATCTCTGTGATGCGTTTGGACAGGTTGTCCATGTCCGCGTGATCAATGGTCATTTCCTTGGGAGCACTTACGTGCAGCGCGGCGGGCAGGTCGTAGTTGGGAAAGGCGGCTGCACAACCATATGTTCCCGCAAACTGTTTTTCGGTCTCATCTTCATAATACTTCTTGAAGAAGCGCATACTCGCCTCTGCCTGCGCATGGGGCGAGCGGTGCAGCCTGCGCTCCCCATAGCGGTCCGTAAGATACCATGCGCCGTCTTCCACCCGCATGCCGGTGCCGCCCTTCACCTCCACACAGAGGAATCCGTAGTTGGGGTGTACGATCAAAAAGTCGCATTCGCTGTCCTCCCGCACGCCATCATGATTGGTCGTATACCAGCGGACCGAATAAAATACATGGCATTTCTCCGGCAACTGTTCTTTACACGCAGAAAAGAATTTTTCCTCCGAATACGGACAGCTCCCCTCGGGAATTCCGGACGGGTGCATAATAGCCATCAGGACACCTCCCAAAATCCGGTCAGTTTTTCCTGCGTCTCCGGGTCAAAGCGTCCGCAGAGATACCCCCGGTCCAAATCCTTATTGAAGTGTTGGCAGGACACCTCGTTCAGAAACAGGCATCCCGCACATGCTTTTTCTCTGTCCATGCAGATCGGATCAAAAATGCAGTGCATGGAGCGTTCCGCAGCATGTCTCAGCCAGCGGTCAAAATGCCCTTGGAACGCACTGTAGAGCGCCCCCATGTTGAAGCCCTGCGCGTTGGAGCAATAGATGAATATGGCGGGGATGTTCGGCATCAGATACTCTGCAAGGGAACTCTTGTCCAGACCGCAGATCTCGGCAGCCTCATGGATCAATGCGTGTGCGATGCTGTGCAGCAGCGCGTAAACCCGCTTGGTCACCGCACCGCCGCGCGCATGTGCGTCAACCTCCGCAAACGGCTCGATGAGCGCAAGCGAAACACGGTCCAGGAACCACATTTTGAGCTGCTCGTCGCTGCGCTCCCGTGGCGCGTCCTCTGGTGCAATCAGCCTGTTCTGCAGCAGCCATTCGAGCACCCGCACGCGATCCGGTTCAAACAGTACGCCTTCCGTTTCCAATCGGTTGGCATAGATATTCTTCTTGTCCATTTCCTGCGGGAATCCGCGCAGCTTCACCCCCGCCGTACATTCCCGCTCCTTTCGCGTATAGCCGTATGCCGCGAAAACAACGGGCACACCGGAGCAGATCTGCACATTGGAAAAGCCCATTGCCTTGGAGAGCGATATATAGTCGGGACGAATGCCGTCACGAATGCTCTCGGCATCCGCCTCCGCCTGTGCGAGCGAGAGGACTTCCTTTGCATGGACGAGTTCATCATACTCAAGGATTTCCTCTGCAAGCGGTTTGATCTCATCCGCATTTTGCAGCGACAGCCCCTGTTCGACGCGGGCGATTGCTTCATAAATCTTCCCGCTCGGATCCTGCCGCCGCTTTACCTCCAGAACCTGTGCAATCAGCTCCTCGGGCAGTCCACCG
This sequence comes from uncultured Centipeda sp., assembly GCA_937925565.1. Taxonomy (GTDB): domain Bacteria; phylum Bacillota; class Negativicutes; order Selenomonadales; family Selenomonadaceae; genus Centipeda. Next base: position 6,654 of record CALALM010000013.1, on the reverse strand, counting down.
CTGCGCAGACTTTCCTCTTCTTCCCTGAGATCGTGTTCAAATTCCGCGCTTTGCGGTATCCTGCCCTTTGCAATAATATCCTGATATTCGCCCTGCGTGATGAGACCAAGATACTGCCCCAGAATGATTTTCTCACCGCGTTGCTCCTCCTGTGCATCCAGAAAGGCATCCTTCCTTTGATCCAAAAGGTCGATGAGCGAGAACGTGAACGGGAAATAGTGTGCAGAGTCCAGCGCAGGTTTGATCTCAAGTTTCTCCTTGCACTCCGGACAGTAGAACGAGAACGTCGCCTTTTGCCCGCATTTGCTGCACACGAAATCAATCCCACTGCCGCGGCGGACGACGTACCTGCCGCCATGCTCCCTGTTCCTGCACCGCGGCATGGGCAGCCCGTCTGCATATCCACATTTGCAGAAGCGGATGAACTTGATCTGTATCATGGGTTTGCCGCAGACGCACAGATCCGATCTCCGGTGCCGGAACGCATCCTTGTCCGCGTACCGTTCGACCTTTCCACAGGAACTGCATACAAAGAGCAGCGGATTCACGGAGGTGACAACCGCCCGTTCCTCCCCGCCCGCCTTCGGCGTCAGTACATAATAGGTGTCCTCATTGATCTGTGCCGAAAAGTCAACCAATGCCGACGCCCCATCAGGACTCGCGCTCTGAAAGGCATTCACGTGCCGGCTGACTACGCGCAGAAGTCGTTTGGGGTTGATATCCTGCAGCGGTATGCTGTTCCAACGATCCACATGAACCGCATAGTTCACACTGCCGCCCCCCGTGGTGAAGTCCGCCCAACTCCCGGGCAGATATTTATACAGTGCCTGGTGAACGCCCCGTCTCATCTGATTTTTCCCGGATGCCATACGAACCCCTCTATTCCATTGCGACAATGAGCTGCTTGTCTGTGTCCCGCAGACTGAGCATCACCTTGAAATGACAATGTTGAAAGACCTGTGTAATATAGGTGTTCTGATCGAACGACCGGTTCCGCAAATCGTCAAACAGTCGGTCAATGCTTTGATCGATGGTTCGCCGATAAGGGCTTCCAACAGAACTGTCCTCCTCGGAACATTTGTAGACCGCATAGGCATGTTCCTTGAGTTGCTCCGGCGAAATCGCCCCCTGCTCAATGGCTGTCCTGAGATTGCCATACATACTGATATTCTTCATCCCGGGCGCATCCTGCAGGAGGTATAGATAGTGATTGATGAGCAGGCTCGACAGGACACCCGGCAGCGTATGCACAACCGCCTTGGCAGCCCAGCGGTTGATGGCCACCGTATCGACGAGAATGTCCTTGTATTCGTGGAACTTCATAAAATGGCGGAGATAGCTCTGATCCTTCTCACGCAACGGGCGCATGATGTCGATCACGATACCGGTATGCTTTCTCCCCACGCGCGAATACGCCTGAATATACTCGGCGGTATTGCCGGGGATGCCGTAGAACAGCATCAGGTTGAACCGGTCCGCATCCACGCCGTGCGAGATCATGCTCGTTGCCGCAATCATGTTGAAATCGAGTCCATGAACCATATCGTCCGCATGCTCGATGCGGGAGAGGGTTTCACGCACATCCTGAAACGAATCATCCCCGGTCATCTTCTTCGCGCGAAGGGGCTGAATTCTCTCCTTTTGAAGTTCCGTATTGATCCTGTCCTCGATGGCCTGAAGGACGCGGTTGCTCTCCAGCTTGACGTTGTTGTATTCCAGAATCATCCAGTAGTCGTTGAGGAGCGCCTTGAGCTCTTTGACCTGTTCCTCCCGTGTGCCCGCCGGCTGCATCCCCGGAAGGGTCAGCACGTCCTCCGGGTTGCAGTAGATGTTCCAGACCACCCGTTTCAGGTACTGCAAGGAATACGCCACACTGTCGATGATCGCCTTGCCAAAGGGGGCAAAGCCGATGATGATGCGTCCGATATCCTCCTCATCGACAAAGGAATAGAAATTTCGGTTCAGATACGGCGACTCGGCGGGGAAGCGGATGGCATCCTTCCAATACAGATGGCGCACCTGCTCCGCATAGGCAGAGATCGTCGCCGTGGCGCCGATCACCTTGAGCCCGCGTCCGCAGCCGGATAACTGCCGGATAAAGTACTCCAGCAGGGTCTCGTAATGGGCATCATAGGCACCAAGCGACTCCCGTATCAGATGCAGCTCGTCTTGGATCATCAGCGTCGGCGCCGGATCTTTCATGGATACCGCCCGATATTCTGCGGGCTCGCAGGAACAGCCATAAACAAGACACGTTCGTTTCGCCGTAAATCCATGCACCGGACACTCGTGTGTCGCGCCATAGATCAGGTTATGGAAGTTGGAATTAAATCCGAGCGCGGTCAGTTTATCGACCGTAGAGATAATGACTGACGGCAAATAGCGATAGATATCATGATCCACCATATAAAGCGGAATCCGCCCCCGAGACGCACACATGGTATTGCCGCATATGTGAAGCAAGGCGTGCGCCTTTTCATCGTAGCGCACATGGACGCTCTCCTGCCCGCAAAAGGGGCAGACATCAAGCAGACGGTATTTCGCATCCAGCATCTCAGGGGAGGATTCCAGCAGACTCTTCTTTAAGTCGTTGTCAATCTGATTCGGCGTATTCCCCTCGCCCACATAATAGCCGAGGCTGAACACGCTGCCGCCGAGATCCTTCTTTTGACGAATCCGCTCGGCGGCAGCCAGAATATTGGCGACACGCTGCACCTGCTGTACCGAGAGCAGACGCAGCGGGTACTTGAGCAGGGCCGTAACGCCATATTCTTTCCCGCGGATGCGGTCGAAGAACAGGTTGAACACAAGGACGCCCAAAAACGCCTCCGTCTTTCCCCCGCCCGTCGGGAAATAGAGGACATCGACATCGTCCGTTTTCGCTTTATCGCGAACATCATCCTCAAGAGAGAGCATCTCCTCATGTGCAACGATGTCAAGAATCAACGAGACAATAAAGACGATCTGGAACAGGCGCCAGCTTTGATACCCCTTTCTCTTCGCCACTGCCCAAAAAGTTTCATTCATAAAGCAGAACGCCTCGCGGATCATATTGTAGCGCTCGATGAGCGTAATCCCCATCGCAAAACGCTTGATTTCCATTTCAAACGCGGCGATCTCATGCGAAAACTTTCTGCGTCCCTGTGCCGTGAGCGCCTCCTGACGCCGTGCAAAATCAGCCCGCCACGCCGCCACTTCCCTTTTCATCGCTGCATGAATCCCGCGCAGCGTTCCCACCGGATCACGGATCAAATCTTCAAATAGGATTGCCATGCGGTCATTGGTCTTCAGGCGCTTCTGCACAAACCACGGAACATGTGTCGTACGCAGTTCCTTCCGCTGTGCATCATGAACGACATTGCAGTTGTTTCCAAGCGCATAAACAAAGCGGTCATATTTATAATCATCGGTAAAATAATCCAGTGCAAGGGGAATCGGCTCCGTGCCCGTATACTGTATCTTCAGCCCGGAGTTGAAGAGCGTAGGGATACGATAGCGGTCCAGCTTTGCTTCCGTCTGCCCGTAGCCTGCCGTCTCATCCTCCCAAGGGCTCTCATTGCTCAGCGCAACACGGACCAACAATTCATCTTTATACCCTTTGAGATCCACGCGCAAACTGTAGTCAAACCGCGGAAGCATATCAAATTCTTCATTTGTGCATTGCTTGTCGATCAACGCATTCCATGCAGACTCTGTCCTGAGATCTGCAAGCCTTATCTTGCCCCGAAACTGACACGGCATGATATGGGGATGTGCCTTGACCTCGGCACACAGATTGTCCACCTGCCGACACAGCGCGGTGTAAAAGGGGGATTCCGGCGGCACACGCCCACAGGCAAGCTGCGGATTGTAGATATCCGCAAGGTTCAGTGAAATATGATCCTGATGCCGATCAATCGCAATTTTCTCATAGACCGGAAGAAGCGGAACCTTATGTTCCCGCCTGTCCTCCGCCGGGGTATTTGTGTCATATGCCGCAACAAGGGCATCAAAGCTATCAAACTGCGCATCGGCATAGGTGTCGTTAAAATTTTCCAGAAAGAATCTGCGCTGCTGTTCCAACGAAGGCCATACGCGAAAAAAGAAATTCCCCTGCGGGAAAATCTTCAAAACCGCACGGTCAACATCCTTCTTCGGTATGCGGAAGTCAACACCGATCTGCTTGATCCGGGCGCCGGACGAAACGAGATCCTCCGCGCCCTGCGGAGACAGTTTTCCGACATAGATGCGATCCTCCGGATTGTGCCTCACCCATTGCGTTTGATCCGTGCCGGAAATTGCCCCCACAAACTTGCGAACGATGTGCTTTGCCAAAACCTCGCGATTGGTGGTCATCTGCAGTCCCATTCCCTTCCATGCGCAAGCCGGTTTCTCTCATGATTCCTGTATGAGGCGTTCACGCCTCCCCCATCGAGCGCCGAAGGAGATCCATATAGATCGACTCCCCCTTTGGAGCAGAAAGAATCACGGTCAGTTCATCTTTTGCCCGTGTGCAGGCAGTATAAACGAGATTTACATTTTTCTTGAACGCCTCCAATTTGTCCGGCAAATCCTTCGGTTCCGCTTTTGCAAACTCGGACAGAACCCTGGTCTTCTCATGGGTTCCCAGCGGACGCAGACCGGCAAGGACAACGCCTCTAAAGTCCAGCCCAAGCGCCCCCTCGATGGAGACAACGGTAACACCGCGGCGTGATCCGTACGTCGTGCCCTCGGATTTCCCGGCATACAAAAATGATGGCGGCTCCCATCCCTGCCGTTCAAAATACTGCTGAATCCCCCGTTCCAAATAGTAACTCTTATTTTTCCAGCCGGGGGTTGCAAATTTCACATATTTATTAAATAAGACAATGGCAATATCCGATTCCCTGAGTCCCTTTTCCTCCATCAGATTCTTGACCGCCGCACCGATCGCTTCCGTTTCTCCGTCGTTGCTGAAATCGGTCAGTTCAACCAGTACAGGAGGATTCCCCGGGCGGTATGCCTCCCCGTGCAGGAAAGACTCCGGATCTGCGGTATAGTCCAGCCCCAATGCCATTCCCTGCTTTTTGGCTTCGGTCACATATCGATCAATCGCATCGCTGATCGGCTTTGAGTTCCGATAGTTTTTTTCAATGGATATCGTTTTCCCCCGATATTCCGGGTAGCCGCTGCCACCCCCCTGCCACGGGGCTTTTCCGTGTTTGATGTGATTCTTCACATCCTGCGCCTTGTCGCCGGAAATGACAAAGAAATGATCCTCCGCATTCTTGCTCACGAGCAGGTTGAAACAAAAGCGGTACCATTCCGGCTTGAAAATCTGAACCTCATCAATGAACACGCCATAGAACCGCTCTTTCAGCAGCCCCTTCTCAAGCGCCGAATTTGCCCGCTCGAAAAGCTCATCGAAATAATCCGCCCCGCTTTTTTTCGAGTAAAAGCGAATCCCGTTGCTGCGCAGCAGTTCCATGCAGAGCGAGAAGAACGTGGAACACCGCACATTCCGATCCGTAAATCCCGCTTGTGCCACAGCCCAGCGGTAATAATCCGCAAGGTTTTTATTGTAGCAGGTAAGGAGAAACCGTGCGCCCGGATTCAGGCTCGCCAGCTTAAAGCAGCGGGAGATCAGCAACACACTCTTCCCGCTGCCTGCACAGGCAAGAATCAGCTGATTTCCCTTTGCAATGCGGTTGACTGTATTGATTTGCCAATTGTCCAGCCGATAGGCCTGTACCGCCCTGTCGTGAGCCCCAATGCGTCCGTCCTCGATATGTATGCGTTCGTTTTCGTCCAATATATACTTCTTCGGAATCGTAAGTTCGGGGCAGAGCCGCTGAAACACATGGTTGATATCCTCTTCCCGCAGCCGCTCCCCTTGCACAAGATACGGATGCAATACGGAACTGCCCTCTTGGCGGATTCTTTTGATCGTGTCCCGGAACAGGATATTCTTCCTGCAAAAATTTTGGACCCGCGCATGGAGTTTCCCCAACACCTCTGTACCGTCAATCTCGGGAAGAACAAGACAAAGGTGAAAGGGAACGCGTAATTTCCCCGCAGCATCGGTAAGATAACGGCTCTCCTCCAATTTTTTCGCAATATCCGCGCGGATGGTCCCGTAGACCTCCGCGTGGTCGCAAAGCATGCCAAGCACTTTTTCCGGAGCAGTGCCGGGAAGGGTAAGAATTTGAAACAGAAAAATTCCCCGCTCAAAAAGCAGCAGATGAAAGAGCTCCGGCCGCCCTTTGCCCAGATCCTTTTTTCTCGGATTGATCTGCAATACGTAATACGCACCTTCTTCCTTTGAAAAGGCACGTTCCACGCTTCGTAACAGTGTTTTCTCGTGCACAGAGAGTTCCAGTTGGTCACTTTTCTCCGGATAGACTTGCATACGATCTTCTCCCCATCGTTCTTTCCCAACAATATGTCTGCGCCGCAGAGAGTCCGTAATTCAAAACCATTGCACCAATGATTAATCCTACATTATTTTACAGAATTGATATCGGGAAGGCAAGGAAAATAATGCAGTTCATCATTGACAAAAATGCTATACTGTAAAAAATGTCTAAAATATTGACAGCCATAATATAATGAACACATACTTATACGAACATCTCATAGAGAAGGAATCTCCATGAAAAAAGAAACATTCAACGTCACGGGCATGACCTGCTCGGC
>CALALM010000012.1 GCA_937925565.1 uncultured Centipeda sp. | reverse complement strand
TACAATACCCCCAAAAGTTAGATTCCTCAAGTCTAACTTTTGGGGGTCAGGTCATTTGCCGTGGACGTTTTGATATGATCGGATGGATGCTACTGCAATGCTTCCTGCAATACCTTCATGTTCGCTTTCATCGTGTCAATGTAGGCGTTCTTTGCCGCTGGCGTCGCTTCGCCGGTCACAACAGGATCTAAGGTGTAGATCTTAGCACCCGTTTCGCGTGCAATGGTCTCGGCAGCAGCAGGGGAGTACTGCGGCTCCGTGAAAAGCACCTTAGACGGAAGAGCGTTGACCTGCTCGATCGTCTCCTGCAGCTCTGTCGGGGTCGGTTCCGTCCCCGGTTCACGCTCTACTACACCGATGATGTTCAGGTTGAACTCCTTTGCAAAGTAGGGGAATGCCTCGTGGAACGTAACGATATCCTTGTGCGGAACATTGTCGAGCGCCGCGTGCATTTCACTCTTGAGTGCCGTGAGCTTTTCGATGTATGCTGCAGCATTCTTTTCATATGCATCTGCGTGTGCAGGATCAGCCTCCTTCAGCTGATCGGCAATATTGCGCACCTGCTGAATGGCATCCGTAACACTCAGCCAAACATGAGGGTTGTCCCCCTCATCATCGTGAATGAGTTCAATGCCGCGCGAGGCATCGATGACCTTCAGCTTCTTCTGCTGCTCGGTCACCTTGTCCATGAAGTCCTCCATGCCTGCTCCATTGATCACAAAGGCATCCGCTTTCTCAAGCGTCTTCATATCATCGGTCATCAGCTGATAATCATGCAGACAGCCGGTCTGGGGTTTCGTCATATTATAGACTTCAACGCCGTCCACACCGTCGGTGATGTTGATGGTCGCAACGTACATGGGATAGAATGATGTCACAATACGGAACGGCTCTGCCGTTTTCTTTTCTGCCGTCTGATTCGCTCCGCCACAGCCGACGAGGGCAATGGAAAGGACAAGCAGCAGGAGAGATAGAATCTTTGTTGTTCTGTGCATGGGTAACAGGTCTCCTTTATTTAACGCAACTGGAACATTTTGTGAGTTGGAAAACTCACGAACAAAATCATAACGCACACTGAGAGGTAATGTCAATATGAAATATAATTTTTTTATCATTGCATACTATGTATAAATAGATGTTCAAGAAAACAGTTGATGATATCATCCGATGTTTTGTGAAAATTTGATTCCTGTAGGTTTGTCAATCATATGTTACACAAGAGAGAAAA
>CALALM010000011.1 GCA_937925565.1 uncultured Centipeda sp. | reverse complement strand
CAAGACCAGAAACAGAAGCGCGCGATCCATCTGTCCGTTCTGCTTATATATGCGATACAGCAATTCGCACACAGCTGAGCTCATCTTGCGCTTTTCATATGCTGCTTCTCCGTATTGGATCGCACCCTTGATATCTCCACGCGCAAGAGCCTCTTCCGCACAAAATATTTCGTACAGCTCACCATATGGATACAGATGATGATATCGTTCGGCAGAACTCTTTGCGTCTTCGTCAAAGTCATCCCTGTAAACGGCTTCCGCAAGGCATTCGCCGAGCATCTGTATCTCATGCTCCCGCATGGCATAAGAAAACCGCTCCATACATAGAATGCGATTCTCCTCAGAGAGCTCGGCCAAGATCATTTCACGGTACAATGTGTGCAGTCCATTTTCCTGCACATTTAGAAGAAAACTCTTCCGCTCCTTATCATAGAGCACACTGTAGGCATCCGTCAGAGGAAAGAGTCCGACTGGAAGCTGCTCATAATCCGGCAGGGAGGGAAAATTCTCCATTGACGCAAATACACGGCAGTTCGCCTCATAATTGGCGCGCATCTCCTCCTCGTTCGGTGTGCAGGAAATCGTATACAGGAGATGATACAGGCCTTCATTCCCTCGTTCATTGTACGCCTGCATCAGAAGATGGATTCCCTCCACGAATCCGTCTATATCACCAGATTCAGCAGACAGTCCCAACAAGGTTTCACCGAGGAGAATGCGCGCCGTATACACCGCATCAAGATCCTGCTTTTTTGCATCACGACCAAGATAGTCCCGCGCCAACGCACAAAGTTCGTCATACGCTCCTTGCGCAGACAAATGTTGAAGCTGCTCCGCGATGTCCAATATTCCCACACTCCCCGCCCAGCAGTCCCTTATCTCAGCATCAGAACAGCCCTGCAATCACGCCGTCCTCACTGATGTCCATACCCATTGCGGCGGGTACTTTCGGCAGTCCCGGCATGGTGAGGACATTCCCTGTGAGCGCGACGACGAAGCCTGCCCCGCAGGAGGCGCGCAGCTCGCGCACGGTGATGCGGAAGCCCGAAGGGCGGCCGAGCAGCGCAGGGTTATCCGAGAAGGAATACTGCGTCTTCGCCATGCAGACGGGCGTCTCGGTCATGCCGAGCGCCTCCATCTCCGCCATCTGCTTCTTTGCCTCGGGTGTAAAGTCCACGCCGTCCGCGCCGTAGATTTCCTTTGCAATCGTTTCGATCTTCTCCGCAATGGACTTCTTCGCATCATAGATCGGGTGGAAGTCGGCGGGCTTTCCGAGTGCTTCCGTTACGGCATCCGCAAGGGCAAGTCCACCCTCTCCGCCCTTCGCCCAGACTTCGGAACGCACGCACTTCGCGCCAAGGCGCGCACAGAGTTCTTCGAGCAGGGACAGTTCTGCCTCCGTATCGGTCGGGAACACGTTGACGGCGACGACGGCAGGCAGTCCGAACTTGCCGATGTTCTCGATGTGCTTTTCGAGATTTGCCGCGCCCTTCCTCAGCGCGTCAAGATTTTCCGCAGAGAGTTCGTCCTTCGGCACGCTGCCGTTCATCTTGAGCGCGCGCACGGTGGCAACGATGACGACCGCATCGGGCGAAAGCCCTGCAAGGCGGCACTTGATGTCAAAGAATTTCTCCGCGCCAAGATCCGCGCCGAAGCCCGCCTCCGTCACAACGTAGTCGGCACATTTCAGCGCGTACTTCGTTCCCATGACGCTGCTGCACCCGTGCGCAATATTCGCAAAGGGACCGCCGTGGATGAGCGCAGGCGTACCCTCGATGGTCTGCACGAGGTTCGGCTTGATGGCATCCTTGAAGAGCAGTGTGAGCGCGCCCGTCGCGCCGAGTTCCTCGGCATGGACGGGACGACCGCTGCGCGTCCAGCCGATGAGGATGCGTCCGAGGCGGCGTTTCATATCCGCAAGTCCGTCCGCAAGGCAGAGGATCGCCATCATCTCCGAGGCGACCGTGATGTCAAAGCCCGACTCGCGCGGGATACCGTGGACGCGTCCGCCGAGCCCCGTAACGACGTGGCGAAGTGCACGGTCGTTGATGTCGAGGACGCGCTTCCAGACGATGCGGTTCACGTCGAGATCGAGCGTGTTGCCCTGAAAGATGTGGTTGTCAATGAGCGCAGCAAGGAGATTGTGCGCCGTCGTGATGGCATGAAAATCCCCCGTAAAGTGGAGGTTGATGTCCTCCATCGGCACGACCTGCGCATAGCCGCCGCCCGCCGCGCCGCCCTTCATACCAAAGCACGGGCCAAGAGACGGCTCACGCAGGGCGACAACGGTCTTCTTGCCCTGACGATGGAGCGCGTCGGCAAGTCCGACGCTCGTCGTGGTCTTGCCCTCGCCCGCAGGGGTCGGGTTGATCGCCGTGACGAGGATGAGTTTGCCGTGCGCGTCCTTCGCGCCCGCAAACGCGGCGGGCGTCAGCTTCGCCTTGTACCTGCCGTACGGCTCGATATGCTCCTCGGCAATGCCGAGTGTCTTTGCGATCTCCGTGATGGGGCGCAGCTGCGCCGCGCGTGCGATCTCCACATCGGATTTCATCGTTTTACTCTCCTTTCGCTTCTGTCTGCGCCTTTGCCGCCTGCACGACGTTCTCCATCAGCATCGCGACCGTGAGCAGCCCGACGCCGCCCGGCACGGGCGTAATCGCGCCCGCGACTTTTTCCACCGCCTCAAAGTCCACATCGCCGACGAGTTTCTTCGGCGCAATGCGATTAATGCCGACGTCGATGACGGTCGCGCCCGGCTTTACCATGTCCGCTGTGACGAAGTGCGGCTGTCCGACTGCTGCGACGAGGATGTCCGCCTCGCGCGTGATCGCGGCAAGGTTTTCGGTGCGCGAGTGGCAAAGCGTGACCGTCGCGTGACGCTCGAGGAGAAGCATCGCCATCGGCTTTCCGACGATGTTGCTGCGCCCGATGATAACGGCGTGTGCCCCCTCCATCCGTATGCCCGCGTATTCGAGCATACGGATGCAGCCGGCGGGCGTGCAGGGACGCAGTCCCGGTGTGCCGAGGAAGAGATGTCCGACACTCACGGGATGGAAGCCGTCGACATCCTTACGTGGGTCGATGCGACTCAGCACCTCCTCCGAGCTCTCCGAAAGGGGCGCGGGCAGCGGCAGCTGCACGAGAATGCCATGTACCTCCTCATCCGCGTTGAGCTCGTCGATGCACGCGAGCAGTTCCTCCCGCGTGGTCTCTGCGGGCAGGGGGATGTGATTGGAGCGGATGCCGAGCTCCGCACAGGCTTTCTCCTTGTTGCGGACATAGACCTCGGATGCGGGATCGTTTCCGACGATGATAACGGCAAGGCAGGGATTTACACCGTGTGCGCGCAGTGCGATTGCGCCGTGTTCCGCGCTCGCCTTGATGCGTGCGGCAAATTCCTTCCCATACAGTATGCGTGCCATAGCTGCTCTCCTTTACACCAAATAACTAAGCCATGTGAAGACAAATATTGCAATTGAAACAATGCCGTTGCGCATGAAATACGTTTGTGTCACGCGCGAGAAGTCCGTCGGGCTTGCGATGCGGTGCTGATAGACGAGCGTACCCGCCGCAATGCCGACGCCGATGTAGTAGGGAAAGGCGAGATCCATCATCACACCGAGAAACACAAAGAGGATGATGGACAGGACGTGCATCGCGCGCGAGATCTGAAACGCCCCATGTGCGCCAAACGTGACCGCGAGGGAGTGGAGTCCCTGACTGCGGTCAAACTCCTCGTCCTGCGCCCCATACATCGCATCGAACGCCGCGATCCAGAGTGCGACAGCAATGAAGAGGACGATCATGGGCAGCTCGATCTTTCCGCTGATCGCCACCCAGCCGCCCGCCGGTGCCATGCCGATCGCGATGCCGAGGAAGAGATGCACCCAGCCCGTCACGCGCTTCATGTACGGATAGATGAGGAAGGGGACGGCAGCGAACGGCAGGAGACGGATACAGACAGGGTTCAGCTGC
>CALALM010000010.1 GCA_937925565.1 uncultured Centipeda sp. | reverse complement strand
GTAACGAACTATTTTTTAGATAATTAACAAAAATGAAAGGAAAGAATTTATGAAAAAAATAATTATAGTTATAACATTATTAAGTACAATGGCTTGTACTAATACTAATATAAATAATTCATATAAACAAAGTACAGAAGATTTTAAGGTTTATCAAGAAATTTCAAATAATTATAAAGTAGATAAGGAATGGTGGAAAGAATATAGTCCGCCGTCTGTAAATCACCCTCGGAAAAATCGACTGACTCATACGCCGCAATGACATTGAGATATTTCCCGTAATTTTGTTCAATATTATGTGCAAGGAGTACAGCGGCATCTTTGCCCGCGCCGCAGACGATCAGAACATTTTTCCTACGCTGCGCACGCATGCGTTCGAGCGCTACATGAAAATACATAGCAATGTAACCCGTTTCATCTGCCGAAATTTCTCGTCCATATTCCTTTTGCAGAACACTGCATGCCACATTTGCCATCTCATACGCCAGAGGTCCGCCCTCGCGGATTTCCTTGATCATGGGGTTGTCCTGCGGCATCCCGCACAGGAGGCGAGTGCGCATGGGAACTAAGTGTGTAGAGAGGCTGGCGATCAGCTCGAAATCGTGTGAAAAATCATAGCAGAACACGCTCTGTACAGAGGACAGCATCTGCGTAATGAGGGCATAGACGTCGGCAGTTGCAATCGATGCCTGCTTCCAGGAGATGACCTTCTTGCACTCCAAATGAAGCAGGATGTATTGTTGCTCCCCTTCCAAAAAACGGATGTCGTACATTGCTTCGAGCGCAACGACAACAGCTCTTGATATGGCGAGGACATCGGCGTTGTGCGGTATATCTGGAAATGCATCGGGAGGAATCTCCTTCCCCTGCCGTATGCGTACAATCGAAACATCGACGTGCAGAACGAAGTTCTGAAATGAATATGCCGCCATGCGGTATCCATATTGCTTGAATATATCCTGCAAAAGTGTGGCTGTCTTTTGAATATCCTCACGCAAAAAATCGCCGTCATTTGCAATCATATTTCGGTTGAGCCGCACAAGACAGCGCCGCATATCCTGTGATGCGCATCCCTGCGTATGGTTGATGTACGATCTGCAAATCGTACGGGGCAATCAATGCGCGAACACCCTTCAGATCCTTTTTCAGTGTGGAGGGGCTGATGTGCAGAGCCTCGTAGAGATCATCGCTCTTGTATGCCGTATCGCTCTGCAGCAGCTTGCGCGTGATTTTACCAATCCGGGCTTCTGCGGTATCACCGAGCATTGCTCCACCATTTTCAAGCGAATCTAGAAAGCTGAGGAAGCGGCTGCGATCCGTCACATCCAACGTAACGCCGCGATACGGTTTGTGCTCCATGCGCCCGCATCATCTGATTTAGGCGCATAATATCATCATAGACCGTCCGGACGGAAACTCCGAGTTCTTCCGCCAGCACCTTATAGGTAACAAACTCATCCTCGGGCATGAGTAGCATTAGCTGCAGCCGTCGCTCCATGAGACTCCTCCTTTTGCACGTGTCCGATCTCTGTCGTTTTTTGCATTATACCCTATATAAACCGCTTTCGAAAGACTTCCATATACTTTGTTTTACCCAAAGGGGTTACATCTTCCACATATAATACGGCATTTTAGGAACTGGAGGTTTCTTCCTCCCCTGCTATAATAGGGGCCGTAAAGAACACAGCGCGAAGCAGAACAGGAGGACTTGCAATGTTTAATGAAAAGCAGATCGTGTTCCTAGAGGAAACCTTTCCGACAGAGCAGGATGTCATTCACCATCTGACACACCTTGCAAATGAGCGTATCCTGGATGCCGATCGGTATGAGCAGGCGGTGCTGGCACGAGAGGAGTCGTTCCCCACCTACACCATCGACGGCGTTGCGATGCCCCATGCAAAGTCGGATGCCATTGGCGAGGCATTCGTCGCATTTGCCCGTCTCAAGACACCTGTTCGGTGGGGTTCCGAGGAGGGCGAGGATGCACGCGTTGTATTCCTCATTGGTGTGCCGCAGGCAGGAAACGGAGAGCAGAACAACAACCTGCACCTAAAGATTCTGGCGGCACTCAGCAAGAAACTGATTCACGATTCGTTCCGTCAAAGCCTCTCGGAGGCGCAGACAGTTCAGGAAGTCTATCAGCTGCTGCAAGAGATTGAGGGGGATTTCAAATGAAGATCGTCGGCATATCCGCCTGCACCGCAGGCATTGCACATACCTATATGGCGCAGGAGGCACTCGAGCAGGAATGCAAAAAGCGCGGCATTGACGCAAGATCGAGACACAGGGCGGCATGGGCATCGACAACGAGCTTTCGCAGGAGGAGATCGATGCCGCCGATATCGTCATCCTTGCCGTCGCCGTCAGTGTCGAGATGGCAGAGCGTTTTGATGCCAAGCGTGCAGCAGGACGCGTGATCGATGTCAGCCCTACGGAGGCGATCAAGCAGACCGCCGCACTGATCGACCGCGCAGAAAGCGTCGCGGCAAGCGCACCGCAGGAGGCGCATACCTCGGGTACCCGCGCGGCGAGT
>CALALM010000009.1 GCA_937925565.1 uncultured Centipeda sp. | reverse complement strand
CCTCTGTGTCCAGTTTTAGTTTACCACTTCAATTTTGCAGTTTATGAAGTCCTCGGAGACTGCGTCAAGTGGTACAACTACGGTAACCTGACCAAGGGGGGGAATCCCCGTCATCCTCTCTATATGCCGCTTACGGATGAGTTTCAGGAGTTCGATGTACGTGGGTACTTACGGATAAAAGGTATGTGATGCCGGAGGGCGGAAGCGTTATGTCGGGCAAAGATAAGATAACTGAAAAACAATCCGTATGTTCGGTGAGGAGGGATATTCTGCTTGGTTCGTAAAACATGATAAAGCTCCTATATACAATGAGCAAGAGAAGGATAAAACCATTTATGTCCTCCCCGACACGCCAACCAAGAAAAAGGCACGCGGCTACGGTCGGGTGCTTTTTTCCTTTGGGATTGAAAAAACTCCTCTCCTGTGTCAAAATTGGGAAAGAGAATGACAATGCAGGGGGGTATAGCAATGGCGAATTTGGGCATACTCGAGGAAATCAAGGACTTGCGGACGGTGTGGCCGCACGAGGCGGCGGATTTTACGCCGTGGCTTTCAGAGGACGATAACATCGCGCTTCTTGCCGATGCTGTGGGGATTGATATTACGGTGGATGAAACGGAGTCGTTGGTCGGGGATTTTCATGTGGATCTTTCTGCCTCAGAAACCGGGACGGAGCGGAAAATCATCATCGAGAATCAGCTGGGCGATACAGATCACGATCATCTTGGCAAACTCATCACATATGCGTCCGGCAAATCGGCAGATGTCATTATCTGGGTCGTGAAGCGTGCGCGTGAGGAACACAAGGCGGCCATCGAATGGCTGAACTACCATACGGATGAAAAAATCGGATTTTTTCTCTGCGAGATCAAGCTGTACCGAATCGGCGATTCTGCGCCCGCCGTCAAGTTTGAGGTCGTTGAAAAACCGAATGACTGGACGAAAGAGGTCAAGAAGACCGAGATGACCGGCGCGACGCAGCAACAGAGATACGAGTACTGGGTGGCATTTCAGGACTACGCTTTCCAGAATGCACAGTTCGCAAAGAACTTCAAGCGCAGAAAGCCCTCTACAGATCATTGGATGGACTTCAGCATTGGGTCGTCTGCCTGCCATTTCGTTGTGTCTCGGATACAGAAAAGAGACGAATTGGACGTGGAACTTTATATTAACGAGGATAAGGATATGTTTCACGCACTGCTGCAGGACAAGGCTACCATCGAGCAGGAATGTGGACTCTCCTTTGATTGGCGAGAACTTCCGGAACGCAAGGCGAGCCGTATCGTTCTTGAGAAAAGCGTGTCCCTCTCAGACCGCAGTCAGTGGTCGGAACAGTTCGACTGGCTGATTGATGTCATGCTCAAAATGAAAGCAGTATTCAAAAAATACATATGACGGGGCGACGAGATGTTCTGGTTCATTGTAAGGTGTGGAAACCTGTACGGTGCGGCCTCAATATGATGACCTGAACGCTCCGAATATAAATCATGAAAAATTCGGGTTCATGAGGCATACG
>CALALM010000008.1 GCA_937925565.1 uncultured Centipeda sp. | reverse complement strand
TCGACCTCGATTGCCGTGTTCATCGCGATGACGCCGAGACGGCGCACAACCTCGGGGTTGTTTGAGATCTCCTGCGGACGGAGCATCATGATCTTCTTGTACTTGTCGATGTCCTTATAGAAGCGCTGCAGGCCTTCGGGCGAGGGCGAGAACGCGGTGCCCGATGCGAACTTCAGCTTGCCTGCGTCTGCAAGGTCGAACATGCCGTCCTGAATGACTTCGGTGTAGACCTCAAGATCGGTGAAGTCGGAGCTGACAAAGCCGGCGATGACCGCGTTCGCCACGTTGCCGACACCGGACTGCAGCGGCAGGAGCCCCTTTGGCATACGTCCCTCGGCAATCTCCTTCTTGAGAAGATCGACCGTGAACTGCCCCATCTTACGCGCCGCTTCGTCGACCGGTGCAAGGGCACGTGTCTTGTCCGTGATGTCACAGGGAACGATGTACTTGATCTTCTCCAGCGGGCACGGCATGAACGTTGTACCGATGCGGTCGCCCGCCTTCGTAATGGGAATCGGCAGACGGTTCGGCGGATCGAGAGGGATGTAGATGTCGTGCATGCCGACAAGCTCCATCGGCTGGCTCGTGTTCACTTCAACGATGACCACGTCCGCACTCTGGATGAACGACGGCGTATTGCCGACCGAGGTCGAGGGGATGATGCCCTCCTCGGTGATGGCGACAGCCTCGACAAGCGCAACGTCGATCTTGCCGAGGAAGCCCTCTCGCGACTGCTGCGCCACCTCGGAGAGGTGCATATCGATGTAGTTCACCAGTCCGGAGTTGATCGCATTGCGCAGCGGCGTATTTGTCTGATACGGCAGGCGCTGCTTGATGCCGCCCGCCTCAGCAAGCGCACCGTCGAGCTCGGGACCGGTCGAAGCGCCCGTCCAGATATTGACCTTGAACGGATTCTTCTTCATGCGTTCGGCGATGGCAAGCGGAACTGCCTTCGGATAACCGGACGGCGTAAAGCCGCTGGCACCGATGGTCATGCCGTCAGCAAAATACTCTGCTGCCGTCTCCGCACTGACAACCTTGTCAGCCAAGGACTTGGGTATGCGATCGGAAATATCGATCATAGAAAAACCTCCCTCTGATACGCCGGACAGCAGATACTGCCGTCGCCCGTTGATACTCCTATGACACACACAACAAACAACCGCAGACATTCAGGAATTCTCATTTCATCTTGTAAATTATTCATGGTAGGAATGTTCTGAATAACTGTAAGTTATCGTAGATGTGCATGTCAATTATATCTTTCTTTAGGATATCACGAAAAAAAAATGCCGTCAAGATTACATTGACGGCATTTTCTGTGATTTGTGAAAAAAAGGGCAAATAAGTTTTAATTGCTTGAATTTTGGTCTGATAACTCCTCGTTTTCCGCACTCGTGTGTGTCAGATAATACGAGAGAGAACTGAGCCCGACCGACAGATCTTCGCTGACAAAAGGAATGTTCGGCGGCACCTGCAGCTTGACCGGCGCGAAGTTCCAGATCCCGCGAATGCCCGCCGCAACAAGTTTGTCGGCAACGCTCTGCGCATGCGTGGCAGGCACGGCGATGACACCAATCTGCACATCGCGCTCGGCGATGATCTCTGCGAGATAGGCGATGTCCTCAACACGCCGCTCACCGACACGCGTGCCGATCACGACCGGATTCACATCGAAAATTGCAACGAGATGAAAGCCAAGGCGCGCGATGCCCTGATAGTTTGCAAGCGCGGCACCAAGATGACCCATGCCGATGATCGCAACGTTCCAATGTTGGTCGAGCCCCAGAATATTGCCGATACTCTCCTTGAGCTCCGCAACGTAGTAGCCAACGCCCTTCTTGCCAAACTGTCCGAAGAACGCAAGGTCTTTTCGAATCTGTTCGGGGTTGATGGCAAGGCGGCGGCCGAGTTCCTCCGAGGAGGCAATCTCCACCCCTTCATCCGTCAGCTGACGCAGACAGCGATAATAACGCGGCAGGCGGTCGACGGTGGCTTTGGATATGGATAGATTTTCCTGCATAGTCATCCTTCCTTCATCTTCTCCGCGATCGTATGCGCCGCCGCCGTCATGGCAGCGAGCATCCAGAGCAGCATAGAGGACGGTATATTAAAGAGCAGATGATCTGTGATGCCATTGAGTGCAACGGAAACGAACGCGAGCCCGAGTCCTGTCGAAAGTCCCTCTACGAAACGACGTCTGCGCCAGCGAGAAAGTGCCACGCGCACATCGGCAACCGTCCTCCACTTATGTTCATGGGCAGCGAGCACCGTCTCCCATGTCGCCACTCTCTGCGGCAGACGGAACGCAAGCAGGAGAGAGCCGAAGAAGAACCAGAGGAACGAGAGCGCCCCCGGCACGCCGATCTCGGCTGCATAGTTCAGATACATATTGTGCGCGTGAACGATCTGCACAGGCGCACCCTGCAAGTAAAAGTCGTACTCGGGATAGACCATAAAGTACATGCCCCAACCGATGCCGAGGAAGGGATGATCCATCACCATCGCAATTGTGCTCTCCCAAAACGCAAGCCGCATCTCCGAGGAGGTATCGACGCGCGTGAAGACGGAGAGCAGACGATCGGCGAGCACGGGGTCAAGCAGCAGTGCCCCCACGCCAACGACGACAATGCCGGCGAGCACGCGTAAATCGCTCAGTGCTCCATAGCCTGCCAGCACAATGGCGATGACAAGACATGCGCCGCGCGCGTAGGTCATGCCGAGGCACACGAGCGCTGCCACAAGCAGGAGAATTGCGAGCGTGCGCCATCCACGGGTGAGTGCCGTTGCAACTCCTACGGCAATACAAGCGACGATATCAAGATAGCCCGCGAGGATGTTCGGATTCTCCCATGTCGAGAAGACGCGCTTCGAGAGTTCGGGGAACGCTTCGCCATCCACCCATTTCATCGCCCCGATGTCGATACCGAAGATGAACTGATGGAAGCCGTAGAGAATGACGATCACAGCCGACGCCGCCATCGCGCAAGCAACGCGCTGCAATTCACGCGATTTGCGCAGCGTCTGCCCGACGAGCAGATAGGTGAGCGCATAGATCGGCACGAGATGGTAGAAATTGTAGAAGCTGAACGCCTTGTCGGGCGCGACCGCAACCGACAGCAGCCCGATGACGACGAAGAGCAGTGCCGGCGCATCGTAGGGCAAACGCCGCAGATGAAAATTCCGATCGATCCGCAGACGCAGGAGCATGGCAACACAACCGAGGAGCAGCACAACCATCGCCGCAAGCGGCGCAAGCGGGATGAGGAATGCCTCGGCGATGACGGCGTACAGCATCAGACGTGCCATGCGTCCGCCCCAGCGTCTGCGTCGCAGAACGCGCCGACGTTCCTGAATGTCCTCTGCCACGCCGTCACCTCCCCGCCATGAGCAGACGACGAATGTCGCCCACGAGGTAGAGGGATCCTGCGACAACAAGCAGAGCGCTGCGTACATGAGCACGCCGCACAGCCTCATCCAGCCCCTTTGCTCTGTCATCACAGGTGACCGCGACCAGCCCCATCCCGGCGGCGACGGCGGCAACGACATCCGCGGCCGCCGCGCGTTCCGAGTTGGGGCGTACGGTGACGACCTGATCACCGGGGCGCAAAAGTGCGGCGAGCATGGTATCAATATCCTTATCTTTCAAAATGCCGAGCAGAAAGACGCGCGGCAGATTGGGGAAATACGCGTCGAGTCCCGTACGCAGCGCCCGCATCCCCGCAGGGTTATGCGCGCCGTCGATAACGACAGGCACGCCCTCGTTCGCGAGGATTTCAAAGCGCGCGGGATGGCGCACCGTACGCAGTGCCGTGCGAATGGCCTTCTCCGTCACGCGCGCATCCTCGCGCTCAAGGAGCTTTGCCGCCATGATGACGAGCGCGGCGTTCTCCGCCTGATGCACCCCGGCAAGTGCAAGCTCGAACGGCTCCGGCTCGCGACAGACGACGGAGTGGAAGGCAACGCACTGTCCTCCCCCGGAGGGGAAGAAGATCCGGCTTGAAAAGTCCTCGCCGCAGACAAAGACATCCGCGCCGAGTTCCTCCGCGCGCCGCTCGATGATTTCAAGCGGCTCCCCTGTCGCCGCCGTGATGACAGGCACGCCCTCCTTGATGATGCCCGCCTTGTGCTCGGCGATGCCGGCAAGTGTCCCGCCGCAGCGGTCGGCGTGATCCATCGCCACATTTGTAATGATCGTGAGTGCAGGCTCGATGACATTCGTCGAGTCGAGAAGCCCTCCGAGCCCCGTTTCGATGATGGCAACCTCGACCTGCTCCTCTGCAAAGTAGAGAAACGCAAGTGCAGTCAACGCCTCGAACTGCGTCGGGTGCTCGTGCCCCTCTGCGACCATTTCGTCCGCAGCCGTGCGTACGCGCGTGAAGAGTTCTGCAAACCGCTCCTCGGAGATGTCGTGCCCGTCCACACTCATGCGCTCCGTGTAGGAGATGAGATGCGGCGATAGATAGCGCCCGGAGCGGATGCCCGCCGCACGGAAGACAGCATCCATCATCTGCGTAACGGAGCCCTTGCCGTTCGTGCCTGCAATATGGATGGTCGTATAGCTGCGCTCGGGATTCCCCAGACGCGCACAGAGTTCCTCCATGCGCGCGAGCCCCAGACGGATCCCGAATGTATTCAGTTCATCGAGATAGTGAAGCGACTCCGCGTAGTTCATCGGAGCACCTCAGAGCTTCGCCAAATCCGCGAGGCGCGTCCGGATGAGCCCGATCTTCTCCTCATATCCCGCCAGCTTCTCACGTTCCGCTGCCACGACGGCAGCAGGCGCCTTCGATGTAAAGCCCGTATTCGAGAGTTTGCCCGAAAGGCGTGCAATTTCCTTTTCCAGATTGTCGCGCTCCTTCGTCAGACGCGCCGTCTCCTTCTCCACGTCGATGAGCCCCGCCAGAGGCAGGTAAACTGCCGCACCCGCCAGCGCCCCGGTCACAACGTTCTCGGGGTCGGGTGCATCCGCCGCGAGGAAGGAAACCTCGGACGCGGAAGCAAGCGCATGAAAATAGTCCGTATGCGCCGCAAACGTATCTGCAAGAGCATTGTCACGTACGCGCAGGAGGAGCACACTCTTTTTACCGGGTGGCGTGCCAAGCTCCGCACGCAGATTGCGCGTCACCTTGATGACCTCCATGATCGCGGTCATCGCCGCCTCCGCCTCGGTGTCGATGTCATTTTCATCGACCTCGGGCCACGGCGCACGCATAATGCTCTCACCCGCGTGCGGCAGTTTCTGCCAGATCTCCTCCGTGAGAAACGGCATAAAGGGATGCAGCAGGCGCATCGTACGCTCCAGAACTGTGCGCAGGACATAGAGCGCCGTGTTCTTTGCGCGCACATTCTCCTTGTCGTAGAGGCGCGCCTTCGTCAGCTCGATGTACCAGTCGCAGAACTCGCTCCACAGGAATTCGTAGATGGCGCGCCCCGCCTCGCCGAGCTCGTAGTTCTCAAGATTCGCCGTCACCGCGCGCACCGTTTCGGCAGAGCGCGTCAAGATCCAACGGTCGGCAAGCGTATAGTCGCTCTCCTCGGGGACAAACGCATCGTCCGCGCCCTCAAGATTCATCAGCATATAGCGCGAGGCATTCCAAATTTTATTTGCAAAGTTACGCGCCGCCTCCACGCGCTCCCAGTAGAAGCGCATATCGTTGCCCGGCGTATTGCCCGTGATGAGCATGAAGCGCAGCGTGTCCGCGCCGTACTTCTCGATGACCTCCACAGGGTCGATGCCGTTGCCGAGCGACTTCGACATCTTGCGCCCCTCGCTGTCGCGCACGAGCCCGTGGATGAACACATCGCGGAACGGCACATCGCCGCCGAAGCGCAGCCCCATCATGACCATGCGCGCAACCCAGAAGAAGATGATATCGTACCCCGTGACGAGCGTCGCCGTCGGGTAAAAATGGCGCAGATCTACCGTATCCTCGGGCCAGCCGAGCGTCTCAAACGGCCAGAGTGCGGAGCTGAACCACGTATCGAGCACGTCCTCGTCCTGATGGATGTGCGTGCTGCCGCAGTGCGTGCACGCCGTAATATCGGTACGCGAAACAGAGGTCTCACCGCAGTCCTCACAGTGCCATGCGGGAATGCGGTGTCCCCACCAGAGCTGACGCGAGATGCACCAGTCACGAATATTTTCGAGCCAGTTTTCGTAGATTTTCGTAAAGCGCTCGGGGACGAAGCGGATGCGCCCGTCCTTCACCGCCTGAGTCGCCGGCTTCGCGAGGTCCTCCATACGGACGAACCACTGCTTCGACACGAGCGGTTCGATCGTCGTCTTGCAGCGCGAGCAGTGCCCGACGGCGTGCTCATGCTTCTCCGTGCGGACGAGTGCACCGATCTCTTCGAGCTCCTTGACGAGCGCCTTGCGGCATTCGTAGCGGTCGAGCCCCGCATATTTGCCTGCGCCCTCGCCCATGGTTCCATCCGCGTTGATCACAACGACCTGCTCAAGATTGTGCCGCAGCCCCATCTCGAAGTCGTTCGGGTCGTGCGCCGGCGTCACCTTGACCGCACCTGTTCCAAATGCGGGATCGACATAGGAATCGGCGAAAAGCGGGATGCGCCGCTCCACCACGGGCAGGATCAGCGTCTTGCCGACAAGGTGCTTGTAGCGCTCGTCGTCGGGGTGGACGGCGACACCCGTGTCGCCGAACATCGTCTCGGGGCGCGTTGTCGCGATCTCAACATAGTCGTCCGTTCCCTCAATTTGGTAACGAAGATGCCAGAGATGCCCCTCCTCCGTCTCGTGATCGACCTCGATGTCCGAGATCGCCGTCGAGCAGTGCGGGCACCAATTCGTGATGCGCGTGCCCTGATAGATCAGCCCCTGCTCATAGAGGCTCACGAACACCTCGCGCACCGCGCGCGAGCATCCCTCGTCCATCGTGAAGCGCTCGCGCGCCCAGTCGCAGGACGCACCGAGCATGCGCAGCTGATACATGATGCGGTCGCCGTACTGCTGCTTCCAATCCCAGACACGTTCGAGGAATTTCTCGCGCCCGAGTTCGAAGCGGTTCGTGCCCTCCGCGCGCAGACTCTCCTCCACCTTTGCCTGTGTCGCAATGCCGGCGTGGTCGCAGCCCGGCACCCAGACCGTGTTCTTGCCGCGCATGCGCTGATAGCGCACGAGGATGTCCTGCAGCGTTTCGTCGAGCGCGTGCCCCATGTGGAGCTGCCCCGTCACATTCGGCGGCGGGATAACTACGCTGTACGGCTCACGAGATTCGTCCGCATCATCGTGAAATAAATTATGTGACTCCCAGTATTCGTACCACTTCCGCTCAAAGCTCGCCGGATCATATGTCTTTGGAATATTTGCACCGGATTCCTGACTCATCTGTCTGTTCCTCCCGAAAGAAACACCCCCGTCCCGAGGGGACGAGGGCGTCCGCACGTCGTCAATGCTGTTGATTGTATAAATGCAACGCTAAGATTAGCATAAAACGGCGCATTTTGCAAGAATTACGTACACAAGTCTCAACGTCGAAAACTCTTTGTGTACGCCCACACGATATCGAGGAAGTAACGCGCAAGTGCATCGTCAAAGACTTCGCAGTAGCTTTCGTTTCGCTCATGAATATGGTACGTGTACCGCTCGAGCGGGATCGTTCCATCCTCGCGCGTGAACTCCTCCGTCTCGAGGTGAAACGCATGGCGCTCCGTGCGCACGCAGATCTTGTACGTCTGCCCCGGATAGATCGAATTGCTGACCGTGTATTCGCGCCGCTCTCCACCGAACGCCTCCGGTAGATTGCCGTCAAGATACGCGGCGTCAATCGGATAACCCGCAAGTTTCCCGAGGATCTTGTAGATGTCGACAGAGCTTACGAGCTCATCCACACGCCCAAGGCAGGGAACGCCCGCACCGCGCGCCATCAGTGCCGCCCCCGTCTGCTCCTCACTCAAGGGATACGGACTGCGCGCATGCACCGACGTACCATGATCGGAGTAGAGCAGAACGATGTATTCGTCCTCCTCATAATGCGAGGTAAGATAATCAAAGAGCATGCCAAGGTGCCGATCCACTGCCTGTATCTCTGTCCGATTGACACAGTGGCGAAGTGGTGTCGGCTTCAAAAAGACCGAGGCTGTCTCACCTTCCTCCTGCAATACATCTGTGAGCGACAGATGGGCAGATGCGTATGCGGGCGTACTGATATTGGAGTTATAGGGATGCGTGTCCGAAAAGTGCAGGAATAGGAAGTTGTCGCATTCGTCAAACGTCTGCAAATGGCGAATCGTACGCTCCACACCATCCGCCGCACGCAAAATCCAACGGTTCACGATCAGTCGGTCATAGCCGCGCGTTGCACCGTTATAGACCCCCTGCCCATCTCCCTGCACACTCACGGCATAGTAGCCGAGTGCCTTCATCCGCTCGGAGATGGTCACATAGGCAGGATCGAGCGCCATCGCCGCGCCCGGTCTTGCAATCTGCGTATGATGCTGATAGACGCCCGTCTCGATCGTCGCAAGCGCGGGATAAGTGTACTCTGCTGTAGAAAAGTGATTGTCAAAGATGACGCCTTTGGAAAAAAAATGCAGGAGATTGGGCATCAGCACATCTTGCTCGCCCGCAATCCCCTTCCAGCTGAGTCCGTCTGCAAGAATGTTCAACACGAATTTCCTGCGACGGGAACTATGCTCCAAAGGAATCGGCGCACCGATGAGAAACGGGCGGTCACTTCGGATGGTAACGGGTTTCTCGATGCGATAGAAGTTGAACTCCCCTCTGCCGAACGTCATCGTGCGCTCCATATCCCCCGCCTGAACGGTGATGTGCTGCATATCTTCTTTCGCTGCGAGTGGGAGGAGCATCGGCGGCGCACCGTCTGCCCCGATGCGCACCCTGCTGCCCACAGCCGCCTTCATAAAGTCAAAAATAGCATCATTGAAAAAGAGATAGTCGGGCGGCTCCTCCACCGCATTGGCAGTCGCGATTTCATGGCTTTTCACATGCACAAGCCCATATGGATTGTAGATGCCTGTCCGATAGCACGGCTGTTCTTCTGAGAAACACGGCAATTCTCCGCAGAGATCGATGTGCAGACGTGTCTCCACCGTGTTTTCGCCCAGCACCGCCCGCATAAGCAGCGGAGGGAACTGCATATCCGTGTGCGCGACCGTAAG
>CALALM010000007.1 GCA_937925565.1 uncultured Centipeda sp. | reverse complement strand
TTCCTCCTGAATGGATCTGGGCGCAGCTTGCACTCGAATCCGGGCACTTTTCGAGTGCACTCGCTGTTGAAGATTACAATTACGGTGGCATCAAGGCGGGGGATGGAGCAAAAATAGCGGGAATATCGCCGGAGGGTGACTACTACCGGCACTTTGACAGCGACGAGGAGTATGCACAGTACGCCGCGTCAAACTATAACGCCTACGCTGAAGATGGGATCTATAACGCAAAGACCGTACAGGAATTTGCGGCAGCACTCAAGCACGGCGGTTATTTTGGTTCATCACTCGAATCCTATACAGCTACCTTGATGGGGATCCTAGGAGGAAGCGGCGGTGTTGTAAAACAAGCTGTTGCAAACAACATCCTGCTCTTGCAGCTCATTCTTGTCGTCCTTATGTATATGTATTTTGCTGACCGCATCAGCAAACTCGTCAATACGCAGTTCGGCAGCTCCGGTTTCAGACTTTCCGATCAGCAAGGCATATTCCGGTGAGGAGGTACGCATCATGGCAAATCAATTCGGCAAATACGGGAAGAATCTGCTGCTCATCGCTGCATTCACCGCCGCAGCGGTATCGGGGGCACTCCTTTCCAATGTCCATCAGGGCGAAGCCTGGGGCGGCTGGTGGGGACCGTGGGAGCCTGAAAACTATTGGGATCCCGTGCGTATCTCATGGCGTGATACCTTCGACCCCGCACACTATTTTTTCAGGGACTTGGAGCGGCAGGGCGGTTCCGTCTATGACTACACACGCATCATCAAATCCGTTCTGTTCGGCGAAAAATTTCTGCATATCGTCGAGAATATTGCGGAGCAGCTCGGCATTGACATCATCAACAAGATCCCTCTGGATCCGATGATTATGCACCTTGCCACAGGGGTGACGGAGGAAAAACAGAGCCGCGCTGCTGAATTACATAATACAATGCAGAAGGATTTGCTCACGGAAAGCAACGCGTTCCATTCTTACAATGAGGGGCACGAAGACTACGACGCACAGCGCAACCGCGTGCGCCAGCGCAAGGAGATCTCCGCATCCGCTGCCAAATATGTGCGGATTGCAGAGGCGGCGATCGCAGACAACGATAACACAAGGGAGACCGTACACCGTCTTGTGGAAGCGGCTGCCAACGCCAAAGGCGAAACAGAGCTGCGTCAGATCATGGAGCAGCTGAACGCGCTCAGTGTCGCAGATCAATCACAGGTGACAGCACTCCTTGCGGCGAAGGTTCAGCTTGAAAACGATCAGCGTCAAGTTCAACTGGATGCTGAAATCGAGCGAGAGAAACAGGCGCAGGATGCAAAAATCATCGTCACTGATCCATATAACGAGGAGCGTGCTGCGGCGAGCGGTTACGAACGTGAAAAGCCGCGCGGATTTGTTCGTTTTAAGTAAGACAAAAGCGAAAGGCGCATCGAAGGTGGGATATGGTCTTCGATGTGCCTTTGTGGTATAATGCGAACAAAGGAGGCGATAAAATGATTCCGTATGAAGTCATTGAAGCCAAGGAGATCCTGCATGAAGGGATTGCAGAGCTTCTGGCAGATGTCAGCCGCATCAAGGATCGCATGGGACTTGATCCGCAGGACACCGAGCATCCGGTGTCCGGCTTCCAAAGCGAACTCCGCACAATCTTGCACAGCATTCTTGGCGACCGCTACAACACGCCCGAAGATATAGCGGAACTGAAGCAGGAGTTTGTGCGTGCCCGTGCCTATGTTCGGGGGTTGGAGGTCGAAGATGCCGGACAACTACAGCGAGCAGGAGCTTGACGAGCAAAAAGAAAAAATCAAAGCGGACTTACTGTTCGCTGTAACGCCGGAAAAGAGCCCGCAAGCGTATCTCCTTGCAGGACAGCCGGGGGCGGGCAAGACAAAACTTGCAGATATATTCACCCGGCAGCATAGCGGCAACATCGTCTTTGTTTCGAGTGACGACTACCGAAAGTATCATCCTCGCTACGGAGAATTACAGGCAGCATACGGGGATGATGCTGTACTCCACACACAGAAATTCGCGGGCAAGATGACGGAGGCACTCATTGATGATTTGAGCAAATCCGGCTATCATCTCATCATTGAGGGGACGCTGCGGACGACGGAGGTGCCGCTGCGGACACGCGATCTTCTCACGGGCAGGGGCTATGAAGTGTCGCTCAATCTGATTCTCGTACGTCCCGAGGAGTCGTATCTGGGCACGCTGAAACGCTATGAGCTGATGAAAGAGGCAGGACTTACACCGCGTATGACGCCGAAGGAGCATCATGATCT
Source organism: uncultured Centipeda sp. (assembly GCA_937925565.1). Classification (GTDB taxonomy): domain Bacteria; phylum Bacillota; class Negativicutes; order Selenomonadales; family Selenomonadaceae; genus Centipeda. The sequence continues at coordinate 2,567 of CALALM010000007.1, read as the reverse complement.
CGTTGCTCGTTCAATCGTCGATCATCTGCAAACGCTCTATGAGCAGGATGCGTTTCCGGAGATTCGCGTCTACAATCGCGCGGGTGAATGCCTCTACGACCGACAAAAGACCCCTTTTCGCGATCCTTCCGGTCTCTTTCGTGAAGAGTTCTCGCGTGATCTTTCATACAAGGAGTGCGAACGCATTGTGCGGGACTGTGCGCCGCATATCAGCCGTGAGAAGGTAGAGGACGTTCTTCGTGCATACGAGCATTTCTATCCGACGGAGGAGCGCGGACGAGGTGCGCGATAGGAGGACTGAAGAATGAGAGGGTTTTCTTTGTATCGGAATATCTTGTGCATGACCGCTGTGGTCATGGCTCTCTTTATGGGCACAGCCCTTGCTGCGCCGCGTGCAATGACGGTTGACGATGCTGTCATCGCAGGAATTGCGCCCGGCAGCGCTCTGAGCTATGTGCGCAGCATCTACGGTGAGCCGGACGGCGAAAAAACAATACGGATAGGCAACTATAATCACCCGGCATATTTGGTTGATTATTACGGGCAGGGATTTGTCATCACCTACAACATCATGGAAGATGGTGCATGGAATCCGCTTGTCCAAAAGATCGAGAGTACAAATGCAGCACTTGTGATGCCCTCCGGCATCCACGTCGGCATGAAGATTGCAGATGTGCAGCAGATATTTAACAACTTGAAGGAAAAACCATCTGATAAATCTGGTGAAAAAAAGTATGTATCACCACTTGAAGGATTTGGTGTTACTCTTTCCAATGGAAAGGAAGGGATACGTTTCCTTGTCCTGCAAGTAGATCAGAAGGGGATTGTTCAAAAGATTCTTCTCACTGACAAATACGCTGATGTATAACAGCATAGCATTACAAAAAGCACCTGCTTACGGGAGTCTCCCGCAAGCAGGTGCTTTTCGTTTTGTTCATCCATTCTTTATTACGTATTCCTCATTTTCTTTCCAGAACGCTTCAATCCGCTCCTCATCGGTCATATTGAGATCTTCCTCTTCCAGATCGTAGCCGCATTCCATTGCTTCCTCCTGTGTGATGATATCACCGCCGATGAAGCGCGGGTCGGCAGGGTCGACATGGATGGCATTGCTTCTGAACTGCATGGCATTCCCTCCCTCTCTTTGCTTTTATTATACACGATGCCCTGTCTGAAATCTATAAAAACGTGCAGTTTTTTTATTCTGCATGACTTTACAATGAGAGGAGAGATGTACGAAAGGAGATCGGATCATGGCAGACGAAAAAAGATTTTCACGCAAAGAAGGAGCACCCAAGGAGGATCTTTACGCAAAAACGACACAGAAAATCATCGAACTCATGGAGAGCGGAAAGCTCCCCTGGCAGCAGGGATGGGACAACAACGTCGGCGCAGCACTTGTCTGCCCGATCAACGGGAAGAACGGCTACCGATATGGTCAGCTCAACAGCGTGTACCTGTCCTTTATCATGGCAGAAAAAGAAAGCGACGACCCGCGCTTCTTTACCATGCTGACACTGAAAAAGCAGGATGCTGCCTGTCGGGAGCGTGCCGCTCTGCTGGAAAAGCAGGGAAAACCCGTGAACCCGGAACTGAAATGGCAATACGGTGTCAAAAAAGGTGCCAAAGCCGTACGGATCCAAGTCTCATGGAAACAGACGACGGATCGGTATGGCAATCCTCTGCCCGAGGAAGAGCAATATTGGAGAAAGGATTACCGCATGGTATTCCATGCGTCGGACTGTGTGCGCCGAGAATATCCGCGTGACGAGAAAGGACAGCTCATCCGTAATGCGGACGGCAAGTGCAGCTATATCGACCATCCGCTCAGACCCTATGTTCCCAAGGAAAAGGGCTATACACATGAAGAACAGTATGAGATTGCAGAGGGCATCCTAAAGGCAAGCGGGGCTGTCATCAAACATGACGTTCCTGCGGCAAAACCTTATCCATGTTATACGCCGTCAACGGATGAGATTCATCTGCCGCCAAAGGAAGCATTTCCGAGTCTTGGCGAATACTATGCGACGGCTCTGCATGAGCTGGCGCATTGGACGGGGCATAAAGAGCGACTCAATCGCTCTGTGACAGGCAATCACAAATCGCCCGCATACGCAAAGGAGGAGCTGCGGGCAGAACTAGCCTCGACATACTTGTCTCTTGATCTTGGTCTTCCGATGAATCCGACAAACCATGCGGCTTATGTGCAAAGTTGGATCAAGAATCTCAAAGAGAACAAGATGGAGATCTTTCAAGCGTCCACCGATGCGCGGAAGATTGCGAATTACATCAAGGACTTTATGCCCGCACGCTTCCGTGCCGAAGAACTCCCGAAGGTCGAGGATCTGGTCAAGGTCGCCGACACAAATACACTGACGCAGCCACCGGAGTCGCAGGCTCTTGGGAGCGCACGTTTTTACAAGTATCTCCTGACCGAGCGTCCGGCAGATGTCGGCGCAGTTCCAAAGGAGAATCTCTATCTCGTCGACCCGGACGACAAGTCCGCGCAGTACGGTGCTGTATACTATGAGAAACAGCTCCCTGCAACTGTGGCAGCGACCTACAAT
>CALALM010000006.1 GCA_937925565.1 uncultured Centipeda sp. | reverse complement strand
CTCGATAATCCGCATGCGGTGGGCTATGTCCATTTTTATCGCGGAAGCTATGCAGGCGCACTGCTCTCGGGCATGGACGGTGACTACTTCCTCGACAACGGCATCATTCGCCTGCAGGTGTTCCACATCTATTCGCCGATGGTGGATATGGTGCTGAACGGCATAATCAATACGCAGGGGCTGCTCGACTTCGACGCCGAGGTGCGTGATCTCGACATGAAGCGCTTCGAGCACAAGCTGCCCTACGAGGTCTCGGGACATGGTGTCTTTAACGGCAAGGTCGGGGGCACTATTTCTCATCCGATTTTCCGCGGGGAGCTGAAGGCGGATACGATTACGATGAACGGCGTGGAACTCACGGAGATCCGCAGTTTCGCCCACTATGAAAACTGGATCATCGAGCTTGAGAATACGGGGTTCCGTCAGGGGACGGACGGCTCTGTGACGGCGCGTCTGCACTATGATACCGAGACGCGGGCGCTGCGCGGCACAATGGACATCACGCAGATGGATGTGGGGGCGCTCCTTGCACTTGCAAACCAAAAAGAGGACCGCGTTGCCGGAAAGATCACGAGCAAGGTGCAGCTCGGCGGCTCTCTCGACAACCCGTCCGTTGCACTGACGGGTGAGATCGCGGAGGGCACGCTTGCCTCCTATCCGATCAGCAATGTCAAAATTGATGTGGCGCTTGCGGACCGCGTGCTGACCGTGCGTACCCTTGCGGGGAAACAGGGATCGGGTGCATTCACCGCGTCCGGTACAATGGACTTCAATGGCATGGCGAATGTGGAGATTGCGGCGTCGGATATTGCGATCGGTCTCTTTACGCGTTTTGCGAACGTCACGGAAGAGGTGACGGGGACAGCAACGCTGACGGCGCATATTGGCGGCTATACGCAGAACCCGGAGGCAGATCTGCATCTCGTGGCGAAGGATGGCGGTATGCACGGCAACTCCTTCGATGAAATGCTGGTTGAGGCGCAGCTGCGCAATTCGGTCATTCATCTGAAACAGTTCATCGTGACGAAGTATGTTGATGGGACGCGGTATATGGCGAGTGCCCACGGGACGCTCCCGCTGCGTGCGCTTACGGCGAAGCGCAGTGAGAACCTGAGTGCCTACGAGGAGATTGATCTGACGATTGCCCTCGACAACGCCGATCTCTCGCTGCTGCCGGTCTTTTCCAATCATGTGGAGTGGGCGATGGGGCCCACGGAGGGCACTCTGAAACTCCACGGGACGCTCGCAGCGCCTCGCCTCGATGGAACGGTGCGTGTCACGGGCGGTGCGCTGAAGGTCAAGTACCTTGAAAATCCGGTGACGGATATGGAGCTTCAGATCGATGCGCTCGGGGACCGTGTTGTCGTACGCTCCTGCACGGGGCACATGGGTGCGGGCGGCTACATGATGACGGGGCATATGGATCTCAGCGGCATGGAGCTGACAGGGTATGACTTTACCCTTGTGATGAATGAGCTGGCAATCAAGACCTCCTTCTTTGACGGGCCTTTGAGCGGGTCGCTGCATCTTACGGAGGATGAGTACTGGGGCGAGAAGCTGCCGAAACTCTCGGGGACGATCGACATTGACCGCGCGCTTGTCTCCATTCCGTCGATTCCGGAGACGAGTGAGGAGCTTCCGCACATCATTCTGGATGTGGGGCTGACCGTGGATCGCCATGTCCATTTCTTCAGTCCGAATTTCTATGATATACACCCATCGGGCTATGTGCATTTCGGCGGCACGACGCGTCACCCACACACAACGGGTTCCATCGGCGTGCGGCGCGGTGACACGGTGAGCTATCTCAGAACGGTGTTCAAGATCCGTGAAGGGACGGCGACGTTCAATCAGCCGGAGTCGTTCCTGCCCGAGATTGCGTTCTATGCCGAGGCACGGCTCACGCATACACGCGTTTACCTCTCGGCGAACGGGCCGCTCGCCCATATGGATTTTCGTCTCGGCTCCAGCCCTGAGATGTCGGAGGAGGAGATCATCCGTATGCTCACGCTGCGCAACGCCTATCGAAACGGTGAGGGCGGCATTACCGCAGCGGATGTGCTGTCGATCGGTCTCCAGATGAGTATTCTCTCGGAGGTGGAGGACTCGGTGAAGAACTTCCTCCATCTCGATGTGCTGCGCCTCTCGAGCGGGAGCGGATCGCTCTTTGAAACGAAGGATGATGAGGAGATCAAGAAGAACGAGAATGAATACAATATTGAGATTGGAAAGTATTTCGGCGACCGCGTGCTCGTGCGCTATGTGCAGGGGCTTGGTGCGGCGTCGGACAAGCACCGCTACGGCATACAGTACGATTTCAATGAGCGTTTCGGCATCTCGTATGACCGTGAGGGCTCCGATCAGCTGATCGGGATAGAGGCAAGAATACGGTTTTAGGGGATCGCTGATAAAATGAAGTCCGTCAAGATGATGGTGCTGAATTTATCAGTGTTTCCTTAGTCATCATCGAAGGAGGTGTGCCCGTGTTTTCGGACTATGTAAAAAAACTTTCCGCTGTGCAGAAACTCACGCCGGAGGAGGAGCGGGAACTCTGGTGCGCCTATAAGGAATGCGGTGATGAGGGTGCGCGGCGGCGGATCATCGAGTCCTATCAGCCGCTGGTCTTTCGTGAGGTCATGCCTTACCGAACACTGCCTGCCGTGATGGATGCGGTGCAGGAGGGGACGATCGGGCTGATCGAGGCGGTGGAACGCTATGACACAACGCGCGGGGTGGCGTTTAGTCTCTATGCCGTGCACCGTATTCGTGGGCGTATTCTGGATTTCCTGCGTCGTGAGGGGCAAGTCGATCTGCCATGTCTCGAGGCGGAGACAGAGGCGCATGAGACGGCAAAGGAACTGCTTGTCGATGAGCGTCCCTCGGTCGCAGAGCTTGCGGAGCATCACATGCTTGTCGGTGTGCTCGGTGCTGCGATGGCGCGTCTGCCCGCGCGGGAACGCATTGTACTCGAGGGCGTGACGATCGGCGGAACGCGTGCGCAGACGATGGCGGAGTCGCTTGGTGTGACACCGGCACAGATCTATCGCCTGCAGCAAAATGGGATTCGCCGCGTACGCGGTATGCTTTCGCGTTTTATGCAGCATTGGTAGTGTGTTAAGACCACGTTTTAACTTTAGCTTCTTGAATCCATACCATGGACTGTAGTATAATCTCGAAAGGAGACAGGGCGATGGGTACGGATCGCAGAGAGCGCGCAAAATCCATACGTGCGGCACGGGACTGGCTCACGGGTGCGGAGCATGCGCTCGCGGGTGAGGATGATCTCGCGGGAGATCTGAAGCTCATGCTCGCGCGCGCGGAGCTTGCACGCATTGCCGCAGACCGACGCGCACGTCTCAGACGATGGGCACGGTGGGGTCTTTTGCCGCTCGTTGCGGCAGGGATCTCCGCGTGGCTCATGTGGCAGTGGTCGCCCGTGGAGGAGCCTCGTACCACTGTGGCTGTGCAGTCGGAAGAGATGCGCGTTATCCCGCCTGTTCCTGTGCAGGAGGAAACGCCTCCTGCCGTGCAGACGGAGGACGCGCCGCCTGTCCCGAAGCATGGGGAGCCGTCTGCAGAGACACAGGCAGCGCCGCCGTCCGAATCACCTGCTGCGCCGGTGGTTGGCGCATCACCGGGGCCTGTGCATGCGGAAGCAGCGCAGTCTGCCCGTGCTCAGATACCGAATGCCGATCTGCAGCGTCTGATGCAGGTCGGCGGCAAGATTTTAAGAGAGTAGTCCATCTGCCCTCGGTAAAAACAGAGGGATTGAAATAGCGCCGTTCGGCGCATATGTCTAGGAGGTTTCGCCTTTGAACAGCAAGAAATACCAGAGACTGACACTCGCCGTTGCCCTTGGTATGGGCGTATCAACAATCACTCTGCCCGATGCCTTTGCTGCTGAGGGGAGTGCTGCCGCAGAGAGCACTCCCGCAGATGCGGTGACGGATGCACCCGTTCTGAGTAATGCGCCGACGATGTCTGCCGCAAGTGATTCGATGAATGCCCCTCTCGCGGATGCACCGGCACTGACGACCGCATCCGTGCCCACCACCTCGGATGAGCGTGCTGCCGCATGGGCAGCAAAGCGCCCTGCCGAGGATGAGATCTCGAACTATCTGGCACAACAGGTGGGCAAGACCATTGTGGAGATCAATTTCAGCGGCGCGACGGAGGCGACGGAAAAGGCTGCGCGTTCGGCGCTTGCGATGCACGTGGGCGATGCCGTGACCGAAGAGGGGCTCGTGAAGGATCGTGATGCGATCTACGCGACGGGCTATTTCTACGATCTCTATCCCATGTTTGAACAGGTGCCCGAGGGCGTTGTCCTCACCTACAACGTGCTCGAGAATCCGGAGCTCAAGGAAGTGAAGATCGAGGGCAATACGGTCGAGTCGACGGAAGCGCTGATGGGACTTGTCACCGTAAAGAACGGTGAGCTGCTCAACTCCCGTACGCTGCAGGAAAATGTGCAGGCGATTCAGGAGAAGTACCGTGCGGACGGCTACATCCTCGCGAAGATCACGGATCTCAACATCGCGCAGGACGGCACACTCACGATTAAGATCAGCGAGGGCGTGCTCGAGGGCTATCGGGTCAAGGGAAACAAGAAGACGAAGGAGTACGTCATCCTCCGTGAGATGCGCCAGAAGGTCGGTGAACCCTTCAATGCGAATCTGGCACGCCGCAGTATGCAGCGCGTCTACAATCTTGGCTTCTTCGAGGATGTCAACGTCAAGATGAACCCCGGCGTCGAGCCGAATGCGGTCGTCATGGAGATCGATGTCAAGGAGAAGCGGACGGGATCGTTCGGCATTGGTGCCGGCTACTCGAGCGCGGACGGA
>CALALM010000005.1 GCA_937925565.1 uncultured Centipeda sp. | reverse complement strand
GACCTTCCGCATGGACAACATGCCCTACGGCGGCGTCAAGGACAGCGGCATCGGCCGTGAGGGTCCCGCCTACGCCATCCGCGAGCTCACCGAGGAGAAACTGATCGTGCTCAATGTTGAGGGATGAGGGACAGGTGCTCTAAGGGAATGTATGAGCGTGTAGAAAGAAATGAGGGATAGATCGTGCTGCAGTGGGGACTAATGGCGTCTTTTTTTGTCATTGATATTGGGCTTCTTTGGTACGTATGGAAATATTGCATTTCCAAGATGATATCAGCCGAGGACGAGATTGCGCACACGCTGGAGGAGTTGTCCACATTTTCGCAGGAAGATGCTGCGCTACGCTATGAGGATGTGCGCGGGATTGTACGGAAAAATGAGATCCTAAGGGCGGCATGGAACGACTTTGACCGCTCTGTTGTTACACGGATGAATGCAGACAAAGGATACGATGAAGTCTTTTCCGTTGTTGACACGGGTGATATCCTCTCATTTTCCGTTGTGACGAAGACAATGAACCTCTCCTACTGGCAGAATTTCGGCGGCGTATTCACGGGTGTTGGTATTCTGGGAACTTTCGTCGGTTTGGTCTTCGGGCTGAGCGGTGTCGATTTGACGAGCTCGGATGTGAGTGTGCTGAAGGACGGAATCGGAAATCTTCTGGGAGGAATTTCGCTTGCTTTCGTTACATCTTTGATCGGTATTTTATTTGCACTGGTCTATGGTGGAGTTCATCAGCATTACCTTGGAAAACTGCAAGCTGCGGTCACTCACTTTGCTGCACGGATCGAGGCACTGTATCCGCGCCGCAGTGCGGAGTGGTGGCTGGCGGAAAGCCATCGCCAGAGTGAGGAGCAGACCAAGACGCTAAAAAACCTCAGTCAGGATGTAGCGAGCAGTCTCGCTGATTTGTTGGCAGAGCAGATGAACAGCGGATTTTCCGAGTTGTGTGAAACGCTTGATCAGCAGATGAAACCGCTTTTTGAAAAACTATATGAGGAACTTGGGAAACTCAGCAGCGGCGGGGCATCGCAGATCGCTGATGTGGTG
>CALALM010000004.1 GCA_937925565.1 uncultured Centipeda sp. | reverse complement strand
TCTCGCTGCCCTCACAGCTCGCGATCAGCACGGCGTTCTCGAACGATCAGGCGCCCGACCTCACCTTTGCCCAGCAGGTATTGGGACTCGGCAGGCCGGAGGATGTGCTCCTCGGCATCACGACCTCGGGCAACTCAAAGAACGTGCTCTACGCCTTCCGCATGGCAAAGGCACTCGGTCTCACGACGATTGCGCTCACGGGCGCCTCGGGTGGTGCGTGCGCCTCGGGCGGCTACGCGGACATCACGATCAAGGCACCCGAGGAGGAGACGTACAAGATCCAGGAGTACCACCTCCCCATCTACCATACCCTCTGCATCGCCGTCGAGGAGGAATTCTTCGGGGCAGAATAACTTCATAACGACAAAGGAGGAATCCCAATGCCACTGACGCATGATGATTTCAAGAAGCTCGCGAACGGCAGTGACATCCGCGGCGTCGCCGTCGCGGGCGTCGAAGGCGAGCCCGTCACCCTGACGCCCGAGGCGGCAAACCGCATCGCCGCCGGCTTCGTCCGTCTGCTCATGGAGAAGACCGGCAAGAAAGCTGCCGAGCTGCAGATCGCTGTCGGGCACGACTCGCGCATCTCCGCGCTCGCCATCAAGGACTGCGTGCTTACGGGCCTCACCCACACGGGCGCGCATGGCATTGACTGCGTGCTCGCCTCCACCCCCGCCATGTTCATGGCGACCATCTTCGAGGACACAGCGGCAGACGGATCCATCATGATCACGGCAAGCCACCTCCCCTACAACCGCAACGGGCTGAAATTTTTCACCGCCGAGGGCGGCGCGGACAAATCGGACATCCAAAAGATCCTCGCCTATGCCGCAGAGGCGGAGGAGGCACACGGAACGCTTGACAACGTACTGAAATTTGATCTCATCGGGCGCTACAGTGAACATCTGGTGAACAAAATCCGCCGTGCGCTCGGCGGTGCGGAAAAGCCGCTCGCAGGCATGCACATCGTCGTGGACGCGGGCAACGGCGCAGGCGGTTTCTTTGCGGGGCGCATCCTCACGCCGCTCGGCGCAGACACCTCCGGCAGTCAGTTCCTCGACCCCGACGGGCATTTCCCGAACCACATCCCGAACCCCGAGGATCCCGCCGCCATGCGTGCGATCAAGGAAGCGGTCATCGAAAGCAACGCCGACCTCGGGCTCATCTTCGACACCGACGTTGACCGCATGAGCGCCGTGCTCGCGGACGGTACCGATGTCAGCCGCAATGCCCTGATCGCGATGATGGCGGCCATCCTCGCACCCGACTACCCCGGCTCCACCATCATCACGGACTCCGTGACCTCGGACGGGCTGCACGACTTCCTTGAGGGCGAACTGCACCTCAAGCACCTGCGCTACATGCGCGGCTACAAGAACGTCATCAATGAGTGCATCCGCCGCAACGAGGCGGGCGAGGTCTCACCGCTCGCGATTGAGACCTCAGGACACGGCGCGCTGTCGGAGAACTACTACCTCGACGACGGCGCGTATCTCGCAGTCAAGCTCATCATCGCGGCGGCACAGGCACGCGCCGAGGGCAGAACGCTGGACGACCTCATCGCCAAGCTCCGGCATCCGGCAGAGGCGCGCGAGATCCGCTTGAAGATCGTCGGTGTGGACGATGTACGCGCCTACGGACAGGAGGTGCTTGCCGCCTTCGAGGAGCGCGCAAAGGCAAAGGGACTCACGATTGCCACACCCTCCTATGAGGGCGTGCGCATCGTCTTTGACGGAGGCTGGGCGTTGCTGCGCATGTCGCTGCACGATCCGAACATGCCGCTCAACATCGAGGCGGATGCGGCGGGCGGCGCGGACGTGATCGAACGCACGGTACGGGAGCTCATCGCGGGCTTTGACGCGCTCGACCTGTCGGGATTCCGGAACTGACACGTTCCGTTCCCGCCCCCTTTCAAAGCGCCCCTTCACCATGCTGCACATGGTCCCACATCCCCGCTGCGACGGGGCTTTCATAAGGAACGGCTGCCGTACGGAGACATCTCCGCACGGCAGCTTTTTGTTCCAACGCAGTTGTTATCTTACATTTCGCAACGGATAAGTCGGTATGCAGTTTCTTCATTCTGTGCTATAATATCATTTATATAAATATTATAATTGCAGGAAATTATCTCCCCGATTCAAGAATACAAAGGGGCACGAACAGACAAATGACAGCTTTTCTCCAAAAAATATGGCACAATCGAATCACGCTGCTCTGTGCGATCGCCATTGCGACGATCGCAAGTCTCTCCTGGCAGGCACTCTCGGATCTGCCGTATTCAAATCTGCGGCCGCAATACGCGGTCATCGAGGGCGATCTTGCGTATAAGGACATCATCGGCTTCCATCCCGATCATTTTGACTGGCAACCCTACCACTACCCCACACCGCCCCCGATGGATCCGGGGACGAAGA
>CALALM010000003.1 GCA_937925565.1 uncultured Centipeda sp. | reverse complement strand
GTTCCCTTCACATTGGCTGTCATTGGTGGCATGATGTCCTTCTTCAGCAGCACGCTTGGTGTCGTATGTCCTGCGCTTTTTCCGATTGTTCCAGCGATTGCAGACACGACAGCCCTGCCGGGTATTGTTCTCTTTACAAGTATTGTCATCGGTGCGCAGGCAACGGCAATATCGCCGTTTTCATCTGGTGGAAGCCTATATCTCGGCTCGTGCAGAGATGAAGAAGAACGCAACCGTCTGTTCACCGATCTTATGTTCAAGGCAGTTCCCATCTGTTTGACGGCGTCTGTCCTTGCAAGCATCCTCATATTCCTATTGTTTTGATAGAAACGGAGGAGTTCCCATGTTGATGATGACAATTTCCAGTATTGTTGTTGTTATTGCTACTATCTACTGTTTGGTCAAACGCTATGAGACACGATTAGTTCTCTTTTGCTCGGGGCTTGTATTGACGCTAATCGGCGGAGCGCCCATGGATACAATGAAGGCATTTTCCCATGCTATGTTGGAGACGAAGCTGTTCGAGTCCATTATCGCTGTTATGGGCTTTGCGATGGTAATGAAGGCAACAGAATGTGATAAGCACCTCATCAATCTCCTGATTAAACCGTTGCGCAAGGCCGGAGCATTTCTGATTCCGGGGTCCGTGCTGGTAACATTCTTCATCAACATATCAATCACCAGTTCAGCAGGATGTTCAGCTGCTGTAGGTTCTATCCTGATACCTCTTATGATGGCGGCAGGGATTCATCCGGCCATTGCAGGTGCCTGTATATATGCTGGCACCTATGGGGCAATGTTTAACCCGGGGTATCCGCAAGTTTCTCTTATTGTGAGTGTGACGGACGCAGATCCTGTCTATATTGTAGCGAATCACTTTTACCCACTGCTAGCATGTGGCGTGATCGGTGCCGTCAGTCTTTGGATTATCGCCAAGCTGAGGCATGAGGATAGGGGCTATGAACTGCCGCCCGGAACGATTAGTGAAGATGGAGAATTCAAGATAAAGCTCTCTCATGCAATCGTGCCGCTTATTCCGATTGCTATATTGGTATCAGGAAGCATGGGGCTTGTGCCATGGTTTAAACCCATTGCAATCTCACATGCAATGATTATCGGCTGCTTCTGTGCATTTCTTGTGTCGCGCAAAGATCCACAGCAGCTTTCCAAAGAATTTTGGAAAGGTGCCGGTGATGCATTTGGGCATGTGTTTGGAATTATCATCTGTGCGTTGGTGTTTGTCGGAGGTCTATCTACCGTTGGGCTGATCCAACAATTTATCCAGATGATGATCGAGAATCCATCGATAGCAAAAGTCAGTTCTTCGGTTGGTCCTTTCATTATTGGTATTATGAGTGGTTCCGGAGATGCGGCATCTGTAGCGTTTAATAAGGCGGTAACAATCCATGCGGCTACGTTCGGCCTAGATGGACCAAGTATGGGAAGTGTTGTGGCGATCTCTGGTGCTCTTGGCCGAACCATGTCACCCGTTGCCGGTGGGATGATCATCTGTGCCACATTGGCAGGGGTTTCTCCGGTAGAAACTGCTAAACGCAATGCACCGGGTATGATTATTGCCACAGCGGTGCTCACATTCTTGATGTTCTTTTAGGCAAATATTATCGAAAAAGACAGACAGCGTAAACTCTGCGCTGTCTGTCTTTCTTATTTTTGCAGGTCGACCGTATCGAGTACCGCTCCGCTCGTTGTTTCACATCGGATGTGAAGCCGATGCGCATCCGCCTCCAGATAGAGGTAGTTGGACGGCGTGGGATCGGGACCAGCGATGATGTCGTATGTCTCTGCGGGGACGTTGAAATACTCATTCCCCGCAGGTCCCGCGAGGAGGTAGAGGGTGCCGTTCCTGTCTGTCTGACGTGCACGCATTTGGCGACGGCGGTAGGCGTGAACGTGTCCCGAGATGACGAGGTCGATGCCGAGCCGATCGAACACATCCAAGAAAATCCCGCCCACATCGCTGATGCCGTGACTGCACTTCTGCTCCACCTGATACTCCCCATAGGAGAGTATATCCTTGTGCATCAGGACAATCTTCCACGGTGCTGTGTCCGTCGCCGCATCGCGCAGAAGCCAATCCATCTGTTCCGCTTTCAGTGCTGCACCACGCTCCTCAGCCTCAAGAAACTGCGTATCAAGGACAATGCAGTGCACGGCACCGAGGTCAAATGAGTAATAGTGCCCACGAAAATCCGCACTTCCGTTTTCGGGCAGGGCGAAGCTGTGGAGATAGCGCACGGGCGGTACTGCCGTCCAATTCAGTCCGTAATATTCGTGATT
>CALALM010000002.1 GCA_937925565.1 uncultured Centipeda sp. | reverse complement strand
CGAACGGCGGCTACAGTATCCTGATGCTTGCAAACTTCAGTGCTGTGCTCGGTGCACGTGAGGACTTCAAGACGCTCTTCCGTGCGAACGTGCTCTCTACGGTTCTGCTTGTTGTTCTGAATACGATTATCGGTCTCTCGATCATGACCCGTATCATGGATCTCTATCAGGTTCAGATCCCGAACCTCGTCATCGTGGCGAGCCTCTCACCGGGACTCACGACGATCTTCGGCGTGCTGATCTTCATCGCGGTCTATACGACGGCATGCCCGCTCCTCTGGACAGCGGTCGCGCGTACGGGGGATGAAGGATCCGCAAAGTACAAGATGTGGGCACTCGGGCTCGCTGCGATCGGTTTCTTCTTCGGCATGTTCGTACCGTATCACATGATGCTCAACTATGTGTACGGTCTGAACGGCTACATCGGCTTCATCGTCATGGCGCTCATGTCGATCAAGCTGATCCGCATGAAGCTCTTCTCGAAGGGAAGTGAGTCCTGATGCCGAATCGTGCAGCATGGGCGGAGATCAATTTGGGCGCGCTTGCCCATAACTATCGTGAGATCCGCTCGCGTATCGCAAAGGGGGCAAAACTCTGTGCAGTGGTCAAGGCAGATGCCTATGGACACGGGGCGGTTGCTGTCGCACGCGTGGCGCTCGATGAGGGCGCGGAGTACTTGGCGGTTGCAACGCTCTCCGAGGCACTGGAACTGCGTGCGGCAGGATTTACGACGCCGCTCCTCATCCTCGGACTTGTGGAGCCGGAGAGTGCGCGTGAGGTCGTGGACGGCAATATCACACAGACGGTCTGTCGTATGGATCTCGTAGAGGCACTGTCCAAGGAGGCGGTGCGTCAGGGCAAGACGGTGAAGGTTCACCTGACGATTGAGACGGGCATGGGGCGCATCGGTGTTCATCCAAAAGACGCTGCAGAGACGGCAAAGAAGATTGCCGCGCTCCCGAATGTCGAGCTCGAAGGTGTATTCTCGCATTTCGCTCTCGCGGATATTCCCGATAAGACCTTTACGAAGAATCAGGTAAAGCTGTTCCAAGAAGCGTGCAGCGCCATTGAGGCGGCGGGAATTCAGATTCCGATCAAGCACATCGCAGAGTCGGCAGCGATCCTCGAGATCCCCGATGTGCACTTCGATATGGTGCGCGCGGGCATCATCCAGTACGGTCTCTGGCCTTCGGATGAGGTCACGCGTCCGATCGACCTGCGTCAGTGCATGAAGTTCTGTGCGCGTATCGTTTACGTCAAGACGATCCGGCCGGGCGAATCGGTCGGCTATGGACGGAAATTTATTGCAGAGCGCGAGACGCGTATCGCGACCCTGCCCGTCGGATATGCAGACGGATACATCCGTGCTTATGCGGGCGGCAGCGTGGAAGTCTGCGGGAAGCGCGCCCCCATTGCGGGACGTGTCTGCATGGATCAGTTCATGATCGATATTACGGACATTCCAGAGGCGCAGATGGGGGATGTCTGCACCCTGTTCGGCTCTGAGACCCTTCCGACGGACGAGGTTGCAGGCTGGGCAAATACGATCAACTATGAGGTCGTTTGCCTCGTCTCTGAGCGCGTCCCTCGTGTCTATGTCAAGTAGCGTGATTTTCTGCGCGTGACGTTATCCAAAGAGCGGGGGGCTGCTGCGGATGTGTTTCTGTCCGCGGCGGCTCCGTTTATTTATCATTATGAAAGAAAGGGAGTAATATGAATACCTTGGTAAGCCCTGAGAATACATGGGTATTGATGACGGTGATGCTGCTCGCGGTAGCGGTGTCGGTCTATCTGGAGCAGAAATATGCTTGGGCGTCCCGCATTTCGGGCGCTGTCATTGCCCTGATTATTGCACTGGTTTTGGTTAATACGAATATTATTCCGCCGCATGCGGA
>CALALM010000001.1 GCA_937925565.1 uncultured Centipeda sp. | reverse complement strand
CCACGAAATGCGCTCCGAGCATTTCCTGTGCATGATAGTTTGTGCCCTGATGAAAGAGGTAAAGATCAAACTCACTGAGCGTAGATGTTTTCATACGATCCCCTCCTGTATTTTCCTAGGAGCGTGCGGTTCCTACCCGCGCACCCTTTTCTTCTTATGAGATAATGACGGGGTGGATATTCCAGATCTCCCGTGCATACTCGTCAATTGTGCGGTCGGACGAGAAGCCGCCGGAGTGCGCGACGTTCATTGCCGCCGTACGTGCCCAGCCGTCCTTGTCCTTGAACCGGCGCATGACCTCGATGCGTGCGTTGTCATACGCATTGAAGTCCTTCAAGATAAAGAATTCATCGTTCGCGTGCAGGAGATAATCATACAGCGAACGGAAATCCCCATAGGTACCATCGACGAGCTGGTTCATCACCGTGCGCACCTTCTCATTCGTGTTGTATTCATCCCACGCTGAGTAGGCCCCCGTCGCATAGTAGTTCATAACCTCCTCGGCCTTAAGACCGAAGATGACGCAGTGCTCACTCCCCACTGCATCACGGATCTCGACGTTCGCGCCGTCGAGTGTGCCGAGCGTGATCGCACCATTCATCATAAACTTCATGTTGCCCGTGCCCGACGCCTCCTTCGACGCCGTAGAGATCTGCTCGCTGACATCCGCTGCCGGATAGACAAGTTCACCGATGGAGACGCCGAAGTTCTCGATGAAGATGACCTTCATGAAGTTATTGACACGCCTATCCTTGTTGATGCGATCTGCGACCACATTGATGAGGCGGATCGTCTCCTTTGCGATGTAGTACCCCGGCGCCGCCTTGCCCCCAAAGAAATAGGTCACGGGCTGCGCCAGGAAGGACGGCTCATGCAATGCACGGTGATAGCGGTACATGATGTGCAAAATGTTCATCAGTTGCCGCTTGTAGGAGTGGATGCGCTTTACCTGAATGTCGAACATCGAATCCGGGTTAAGTTTCACTCCATTGTGCTGCTCGATGTAATGTGCAAGCCCCTCGCGGCGCAGATACTTGATCTTCATCAGCTGCTCAAGGAAGTTCTTGTCATCAACATGGTCATGCAGACCGTCCATCTTCTCCGGATGGCGATGCCATTCGCGGCTGCCCAGCATATTGTCGATCAGCGCGGCAAGCTCGGGGTTCGCCCCCATAAGCCAACGGCGGTGCGTAATACCGTTTGTCTTGTTGTTGAACTTGCGCGGCGTATAGTCATAGAAATCCTTGAGCGTTGTGGATTTCAGGATGCCTGTATGGATCTTCGCCACACCGTTGACACTGTGACCGCCGACGATGGAAAGGCGTGCCATGTGGATCACGCCATCCTGAATGATGGAGAGCGCACGCACCTTATCCTCATTGTTCGGATAGCGGCGGCGCACCTCCTCAACGTGGCGGCGGTTGATCTCATCGATGATCATGTAGATGCGCGGCAGGAGCGGGCGGAACATGTCGATGCCCCACGTCTCGAGCGCCTCCGGCATGATCGTGTGGTTCGTATACGCGATCGTATCGCGCGTGATCGCCCACGCATCCTCCCATGTCAGCCCTTCATCATCGACGAGGATCCGCATGAGCTCTGCCACACAGAGCGCAGGATGGGTATCGTTGATGTGGATGCCGATCTTCTTGCCGAAGTCGTAGATGCTCATGCCCGTCTTCTTGTAGTGACGAACAATGCTCTGTACGCCTGCCGATACGAAGAAGTACTCCTGAATGAGACGCATACGGCGTCCCTCGAATGTGCTATCGTCCGGATAGAGATAGCGCGTGATGGACTCGACAAAGCTGCGGTAGTCGTTCCGCTGTTGGATCTGTTCCTGTGTCAGCATGCCATAGTCGGAGAAGTCACGGTTGACCTCCGCATTCCACATGCGCAGGGTGTTGACCGTCGCATTGTGGTAACCGACAATCGGCATATCATACGGCACCGCCATGACAACCATCGGGTTCTCATGCACAAGCTCCAGCTTGCCGTCCCCGATGTCACGCATATAGGCATTCCCGCCGAATTTGACATCCACGGACTTATCCGGCTTGCGGTATTCCCACGCAAAGCCGTCGCGCAGCCAGTTGTCCGGAATCTCGACCTGATTGCCGCCGACGATCTTCTGTTCGAAGAGTCCGTACTGATAGCGAATCGTACAGCCATGACCGGGCAGACGATGTGCTGCGAGAGAGTCGATAAAGCAGGCGGCAAGACGTCCTAACCCACCGTTGCCGAGTCCCGCATCCGGCTCCACCTCGTACGCATCCGAGAGGTTCAGCTTGAAGTCCTTGAGAACATCCCGCAGTGCCTCTTCAATCCCGAGGTTGATAAGATTGGACTTTAAAAGACGCCCGAGCAGGAATTCAATGGAGAAATAATAGATCTGCTTCTCCTTGCGCTCGCTATACTGCTTGTTCGTTTTGATCCAATTATCCGAGATGGACTGTTTGGCGGTTGCCGCGATCGTCTTGTAGATCTCGATCTCCGTCAGTTCCTCTACCTCGCGGCCAAACATAACATGCGCGGTTGTGATAAAACGGCTCTTCAAGATCTTCTTCATCGTCTCGAGAGCTTTCCCTGTCGGTCTCACGACCTGATCCTTCTGTGCCAAATCGTCCACTCCTTTTCCAAACGTTTCTTGTCTCCCCCGACCTTCTTTTCCTGCACGCGGCAGCAATCCCCATAAGAAGTATCAGAAACAAGAAGCCGTTATAGCCCTTCCCGTCCCAACGCATGAAACGGGAAGAAACCGCTAACGGCAATACAAACAATTTAGATTGTGATATTCTTCTTGATGACGAGCGGGTACTCTGCAGCTCCCTTCAGCCACTTCTCCGCTGTAATTACGACGTTCTTGTCGCAGATGACATTTTCAACAAGAGCGCCATCCTGAATGTCACATTTCTGCATGATGATCGAATTCCGGATCTTCACATCCTTGCCCACCTTTACCCCGCGGAAGAGGATGCTGTTCTCCACCTCACCGCGCACGATGCAGCTGTTCGCGATGAGAGAATTTGTGACCTTTGCGGTCTCCTTGTACTGCACTGGCACGCCGTCCTTGATCTTCGTGTAGACGGGACGCTCACCCATGAAGAGGTTTTGCCAGACCTCCGGATCGAGGATCTCCATATTCGCCCGGTAGTAAGTCGACATCGAATCCACATGCGCCATGTAGCCGTCATGCTCATAGGCGAACATCGTGTAGTCCGCCGCACGGCGGATGATGCCGTCGAGCACGAAATCCTGCCCACCGCGCTCGTACGCATAGCGTACAATCTCAACGAACGCGCGCTTGTCCATGAGGTAGATCCCCATCGACACCTTCATGCCCTGATAGGCGACCGGTTTCTCCGCGATATCGAGGACGAGACCGTTCTCCGCCGTGTCGAGTACAATGTTGTTGCCCGTGTTCTCATCGATCGTCGTATGCGAGACGAGCGTGATATCCGCCCCCGTGTTCTGATGGAAACGCAACACCTGGTTGAAGTCGATGTTGTAGACAAAGCTGCCGTTCGTCAGGAGAATGTAACGCGAGGACGCATGTTCTATAAAGTCCAGATTGTGATAGAAATTCTTGAGATCGCCCTTACGGCGTTGGGCATCGTCCTGTGCCGCCGGCAGGTAGAAGAGACCGTCGTGACGACGCGCCAGATCCCAGTCCTTTCCCGAACGCAGGTGATCGAGCACGGAACGCGGTTCATCGGGGAGCATGATGCCCACCTTGTTGATTCCCGAGTTGACCATGCTCGAGAGAGCAAAGTCAATCAGACGGTAACGTCCGGCGAAGGGAATGGATTCAACCGCACGCCGGTCGGCGAGTTCACGAATGAGACTTCCGTCCTCCTGCAGGTTGATGAGACCCATTACGGTATTCATTGTATGTTCACTCCATTCTCTTCCTACGGCTCACCCCACACGCTGCTCGGTCGTGGCAACAGACACCGTCTCCCCCTCGGGGATGACCGTGATCCGGGACTTCTCGCCGATCACCTGCGCCCCTCCCTCGACCACGGCATACTGTGCGAGAATGGCATAGTCCACCACAGCGCCGCTCTCCACGACAGCCGACGGGAGCAGAACAGAGTTGCGCACGACGGCGCCCTTGCCGACGCGGACACCCGGGAAGATCACGGAGTTCTCAACCGTACCGAGGATCATGGTGCCCTCACTGATCATCGAGCGCTTGATCTTCGCCTCTTTACCGACGAACTGCGGCGGCATGGAGGGGTTGAAGGAGTAAATGTGCCACTTGCCCAAGAGCTCAAACGGCGGCTCATCCTGAAGGAGATCCATGTTTGCCTGCCAGAGGCTCTCAATCGTACCGACATCCTTCCAGTAGCCGTTGAAGGCGTAGGAATAGAGGCGTCCCTCATCGGCGAGCATCTTCGGAATGATGTCCTTGCCGAAGTCATGGCTCGAGGTCTCGCTCTTTGCATCCGCATTGAGGTACTCCGCGAGATAGTCCCGATTGAAAATATAGATCCCCATGGAAGCGAGGTTGCTCTTCGGCTTCGCCGGTTTTTCCTCGAACTCGACAATCCGTCCGGTCTCGTCCGTATTCATAATGCCAAAACGCGGCGCTTCATCCCACGGAACCTCGAAGACACCGATCGTCGCCTGCGCCTTGTTCTTCTTGTGCGTCTCAAGCATCCAGGCGTAGTCCATCGTATAGATGTGGTCGCCGGAGAGAATGAGCACATAGTCGGGATCCGCCATGTCGATGAAATTGAGGTTCTGATAGATCGCATCTGCCGTGCCGCGGTACCACTCTGCGCCCTTTTCACGTGCATAGGGCGGCAGAACGAAAAGACCGCCGTCACGCTTATCGAGATCCCACGCGCTGCCCGAACCGAGATACTGGTTCAGCTCAAGTGGCCGATACTGCGTCAGAACGCCGACCTTTTCAATGCCGGAGTTGACACAGTTGCTGAGCGGGAAGTCAATGATGCGGTATTTCCCCCCAAACGGAACCGCCGGCTTTGCAACGCGCTTCGTGAGCGCACCAAGGCGGCTACCTTGTCCGCCTGCCAAAATCATTGCCAAGCACTCTGTTTTTCTCATAGGTAATTCTCCCCTCACGGATACCGGGCGGTATCCCCAACATATATGCAATGGCAAATCGGTCGGGCTCGCCGTACACCCGTCCGTTCCGCCATATCCCTGCCGATTTCAATGAGATTACGCTCATTTTTATCGTATTGTTCCTCCTTAATTCGTTTTATGATACTTAACAACCTAATTCGATAAATAAGCCGAATTTCCTGCAAGTTTTCAGGGCACTTTCAGGCTTTTTTCAAATTTATCAAATGGGTCGCAGGAGGACTTTTGTACTTGCCATTTTTTATATTTATTATACGATTATTGTACCCTATGTTTGCCGTCGAATCAAGAAGTTTGACAAAGAAAAAAATATTGCTTTTTGCAATTTCATGTGATAAAATAGCTCAGTACATTTTTCGTTGAGGGGGTGAACGATTTGCCAAATATCAAGGCATCCATTCTGAGTGTAAAGTCTGACGCCAAGCGCCGTGCACGCAATGTTGCGGAAAAGACGCGCGTCCGCCGCGCCATCCGCAGTGTCAATGACGCTGTTGCCGCAGGCAACGCAGACGAGGCGAAAAACCTCCTCGTTGCGGCATACAAGTCCATCGATCAGGCAGCTGCAAACAACGTCTACCACAAGAACGCTGCAGCACGCAAGAAGTCGCGTCTTGCCAAGAAGGTCAACGCGCTGGCACAGTAAGCTATAGAAAACGCCATTCCGTTTGGAATGGCGTTTTTTGATGTCTGTTTTGCAGATGCAATCAAACCATTTTCTTGAACACATAATAGCCGACGGCTGCCTGCAAGATACTGAGTACTGCAAGCATGCCAAATGCTGTCTGCAGATTCGTGCGTGCGGAGACAAAACCGATCGCGGCAGGTCCCGCGAGGATGCCGAGATACCCCATCGTGCTGACGGCAGAAACCGCCGTGTCGATCGGCATAACGTTCTGACGCCCCATGAGGGAGAAGAATACGGGCACGATATTGGCACTGCCGATACCGATTGCAAAGAAGCCTGCATAGAGGAGCGCATCCACAGGTGCGAACATGACGAGCAGGATGCCGGCGAAGGTAAGGAGTGCACCGCCCACGGCGACGGGACGCTGACCGATGCGCTGCACGGTGCGGTCGCCAAGGAAA